>JAYTNY010000816.1:0-4866 GCA_043748055.1 Roseobacter sp. | reverse complement strand
TCACAACACGATCTCAATAATTTTGGCCGAAAATGCCATTTTTTAAGGTGTTCGTAATTCGCTGTTTAGCGTTTTTTCCCAGATCCGACCTCCTGCCCTAGCCTGCAATCGGCCCGCATTCCAAATGCGTGCCATGCGGCACGATTAAGGCGTGAATGCGGCCAGAAATTTTGGCCGGCGTGGCATCCTCAATCGCGCTGGTGACGATGGCGCGCAGACGGCCCTCATCCGCATAGAAAAATATATTGCTGTAGCGCGGGCGGCGGATGAGCATGGAGATATTAAGGCGAATGGAATTCGCGCCTAAGAAGCCTTCGGCTGAGCGTCCGCCTGCACGGACGCAGCCCAACCATGTGAACGAGTAATCGTCCGCGCAGGCGGACGCCTGGCTGCAAGCCTCTCAGGCGCGAATTTTATTCGCCCGCCTGCTAAGGAGCTTTAACAGCCGCAGCCACCTGCACCCGCTCTGGCTGCGTATTCTGCACCTTCGTCCCGTTCACGGTCGTCAGGATCGAATACTCACCCGGCTCCTGCGGCATTTGCACCTCAACTGTTGTGCCGTTCACGGCAGCGTCATTTGGGGTGCGAGTAGCAACAGCCGTGTTGAGCTGCACGCTCACCTGTAACGAGGCCGGGGCGCTGCTGGTGTTCAGCGTTTGCGCTTGGTACTCGCCCAGCACATGCGGAATGCCGCTGTCGTTTCCTGGCGACATCAGCCCGCGCACCGTCACGCCGCGCACGCGATATTTCTCGATCTGCTGCAACCTGTGCCGAAAGCTGGCTGAGGTGCCTAGCCATACCGTCGTCTTTTTGCCGCTCAAGCCTTGCGTCACAAAGTGATACGTCTGTGTATTCGCGTCAAACGCCACATCGGCGTTGCCATCCACTTTCAGTTTGAATTGGGTCGCTGTTCCCGGCACCACCGGCGCAGCCACGTCCCCCACCAACGCAAAACTGCCCAACGCTTCGTCTAGGTTCAGCAGTTCAATCACGTCGCTCTCGCCCTGCCGCACACTGAGTGAGGGCAACACCACCTGCAACTTTTGGCGATTAATGCGGCTGACCGCCCACTGCATCACGCTGTCCAAGCTGTTTGCCAGAATCTCTGGCTCGTAGCACAAATCAAAATTAATTTGGTCGGCAATGGCCGAGAGCGCGGGCAGGTTATACGCACCCTCGTCCCATTCTTTGCCTGGGTCGGGATTAGTTGTGCGCTCCGGCGTGGGCACCACCACAATCAGGCGTTTGTTGCTGGCGTGCAAACTCTCGGCCAGCAGCCGAACAAACTCGGTGAAGTCATCGCGCTGGGCCAATGCCACACCGCGATAGTCCACGGCAATGCCGTCGTAACGCTGCGCCACTGCAAACTGTGTCAGGTTGCTGATGTGAGCGCTGCGGGCTACTGCGCTTGTCAATAAGTTTTGCACCAGCGTGCGGTTAATTACGCCATTGCTGCCCCAGTTGCGCACGGCGGGGTAGGTCTTCAGGCCCGGTTGCGCTTTGCGAATCTGCGCTACGTCGCCCGCCAGCTCACCAAAATCGCCCAAATACAAACCGGATGGCACGATCTCTTTCACCAAATCGGCGGGCAGTGCCACATCTGGGCCGCCCGTGTTGGCGTCGCGCGTGCCCAACTCCGCGCCCACAATTGGCTGGGCGCTTGTTACTTGCATCAGCGCCAGTTGTTGCGGGGGTTGTTTTACTTCAACCACCAACTTGCGGGTTTGGGCATCGGCCTTGCCGCCCAGCCAGGCCCACTGTGCGCCGTCCCAGCCATACAAGTCCAGCGTGTTCAAATCGCTAACCTGCGGCGGAATGTCCACGCTCAGCGTCATCTGTTGCGGCAGCACGCTGCATGTCTTTAGCGAATATAGGCCGCTTTTGGGCTGGGCCGTGTTGCCTAATTTGGCAGCGGCATCGGGGCTGATTGGGCTGACATCGAGCAATATCCCAAACCGGCCCAATAAGGCCTCGGGCGCAACCTGCACACTCAGGCCGCTTTGGCTCACGGTGGTTTGTTTGGGGCCAAACTCAGTGCAGGTGGCTTCGCGCAGGGCATCGCCCATCAGGCCGGTGCGCACCAGCATAAAGCTACCGGCAATCAATCCTGCGACGCAGGCGATCAGCACGGCACCATAGCCCAACGCAGGCTTGCCTACGGCGGGCAGCATAAATTCAGTTTTCGGTTTCGAGCGCGGACGGCGTAACGATTGCGTGGTTGGGTTCGGTGTTCGGGGTGATGCAGGGAGCGGTGAAACTGAGGTGGGGGGTCTTGATGTTGCTGATAGGCTTCCTAAGGGCGGCTGGTCAGCCGATTTGCTGACCGAAGTGCCTACACTACCTGTGGAAGCGGTTTCAGAGCCGTTTGGCGCAGGGGGCGGCGCAGACGTACTCATAATCCTGATCTTGTCTCCTCAAATTCGAGCGTTTCAGACCTTCTCGAAAATTGCGCGGCACATAGAGCTTTCTGTGTCGTGCCAAAAGATTCTAGCATGCGAGAAATCTCACATCGCTTTGGTTAAGCACGCATTTCTTGGGTTATCTGTTCGCTCGAATTTCTAGCAAACCCTAACAAAAATCCACGAGGCATCCCGCGTATCGGCGGCATCACTTCGTGGATGAACTTCGAGAATCCAGACAACCCAATTAGGCCTAATGCTGTGTTGGTGGCAATGTATACACGATGCTCCAAATTCCGCAACTTCACTGCGAAATCGCCAAAGAATGACTTAGAACCTAACTCAATAGGGACGACATCGGGACGACATCCCTACGTGGGATGTCGTCCCAATGTCGTCCCTGACAGAAAGCTACAACACTACCCGCCGAAACGCCTCGGCAAACCAAGTGCTGCCATCGGCCCGCAGCCGCAGCAAGCCTTGCTGCATGCGCAAGTCCACGCCTGCCGGGTCTTTCACTTGGCTCACATGCTTCTTAATGGCTTCGATCTTGGTGGCTACATGTGCGCCAATATCCACAAAATGATTCGGCGCAACCGGCCCGGCAAAGTAAATCTCTTTGGGCGGGTGCATGGCAAAGCCCTCGCCCAATAGCTCCGGGAAGTACATGCGGTTGTTGCTGGCTGGGAAGATGGCATCGCATACCGCCATGCCCATCATGCGGTGGTCGTTGTGGTTCACCCGCATGGCACCCCAGTGCAGCGTCTGCGGGTCGGTCGTCACCACGATATCGGGCTTGCTGCGGCGAATCTCGCGCACCAAATCTTTTTGCAATGCCAGCGTGTTCGCCAGTTCGCCATCCACATAGCTTAAAAACGTGATGCGTTCCGCCGCCACACCCAACGCCACCGCCGCCTCGGTTTGCTCCACGCGGCGCAGCGCCACCAGCTTGTCGGCCGTCATCTCGGGCACATCGCTGCCTCGGTTGCCGCCGGTCACAACCACATAGCTCACGGTGTAGCCCTCGGCGCACCAGCGCGCAATCGTGCCGCCGCAAAAAAATTCAGGGTCGTCGGGGTGGGCGACGATGACGAGGATGTTCATCGGAATAGTGATTGGGGATTAGTGAATAGGGATTGGCGATTCACCAATCCCTATTCACCAATCACGCGTCTTTGCGCTTGGGCAGCGGCCTGCGCAGCGGCGGCCTGCGTTGCTGCTGTGGGTTTTGTGAATTGGGCTGCGTCGCGCCTGCGTTAGGCGCATCGCCCGACCCTGCGTCGGGGTTGGCTGGCTGCTGCGGGCGGTCCGTCTCGGGGCGCGTCTGGCGGAACTGCCCGCGTCGATTCTGATCGCGCTGATTCTGATCGCGCTGGCGGCCTCGCTCTTGCTGATTTGGCGATGCGGGTTGGTTGGGCTGGCTTTGCTGCGGGCGGCGTTCGTCGCGGCGGCGGGCTTCACGCGGTTGCACGGGGGCGGGTGGATTGGGCTGTGCGTCTCCAACAGCGGGCTGCGGCGCATCAGCATTTTGCGCTCGTGTTTCGTTGCGGCGCTGCCGCTCGTTGGTGCGGCGCACTTCGCGCACAGCCTCGCGTTCGTCGCGGCGCTTCTTAAAGCGCTCGCGCACCACCTCGGCTCGCGCCTTCGCGTCGTCCTCGGCCTGCTTGGCCTCGTTCGCCTTAATAAACGACTGCGCCGCAACCGGAAGCTGCGAGTTTCCAGTCGTCTCGGCTTCCGAGCCGCGCCGTCTGTCGTCTGTCGTCTTCTTGTCCCGCCCGCAATCGCACCCGCCGCCCTCGTGCTTGTCGCACGTCCCGCTCAAGGCTTTTTCCTGCAAGCGCTTTAGCTCTTCCAACGGCACCAATTGTTCACGATGAAATTCTTTCTCGCGGCGCGTGCCGTCGTCGTTGCTGAACAGAATAATCACCGTGTCGCGCATGGTGTTCACTTCAATCACCTTGCCCTGGCCTTCTGGCGTGCCGATCATGCTCTTCACCTTTGGCAAGGTGCGCTTGGCCGCCACGTATTGCTCGTACTCAAACACCAAACAGCAGCGCAGCCGCCCGCACATGCCGGTAATGTCGTGCGGGTTCAAGCTCAGGTTTTGCTCTTTGGCGTGTTTGATGGAGATCGGGCTGAACTCGGTGAGGAACTTGGAGCAACACCGCTCGGCGATGCCGCATGCGCCCAGGCCACCAATAATCTTGGCCACCTCGCGCGGGCTGATCTGGCGCATCTCGATGCGCGCCTGATACAAGTGGCTCATCTGGTCGCGCAACGCGTCGGTGGCTACGCGGTCTTCCTCGTCGGTGCTATACAAAAACGTCAGCGTTTGCCCATCAAAGCCATACTCCGCTCGCACAATTTTGATCGGGAGTTTGAGCGCGGCGCTCTCGGCGCGGCAGGCGATCATCGCTTCCAGCTCTTTGTTCTCGTAGAAGTGGCGCATCGCCATGTCGCGCCCGGT
>JAYTNY010000815.1:0-2646 GCA_043748055.1 Roseobacter sp. | reverse complement strand
TGCGCAGGGCCAGGGCTGCATCTTGGTGGGCGTGGCTTACAAACACCTGGCGCGGGTTGCGTTGAGCGGGCCTGCGGGCGGCTTGGGGCCGCTCGATCTGGCGCTTTAGCTCAAAGGGGAATGTTTGTTCGCGCTCGGCCTGCAACGCCAATAGCAGGTTTTGCAGGCGCTGGTTTCGCTCGCAATGTTCAATCAACATCTGCACCTTCTGTGTCTTGGTCATTCCGTTGGTGTAGTCGCTCCCTACATCACGGAAGTAATCGAAGCAGAAGATGCTTAACTCAGTGTCATCAAACGCTTGCGTGATGAAGCGGCGCAGTGGGGCGGTTTGGGAATCTAAGGGTTCCATCGGCAATAGCGGGTGCGTTTGCAGCAGGCTTTAGACCCTGCATTGTAGAAGCAAATCCACCTTCCATCGCCACCGTCACCTCCATCGCCGCCAGCATGCAGCCCAGCTTTAGCGCGTCCTGAAAATCGTGCTGCGACCAACTGGCTTCTTCGCTGTTCTTCAAGGCCATGCCGCGCCAGTAGTAATGCTCGCCGTTCTTGGGGTCTAGCTCGATGGCGTGCGTGTAATCGGCCACGGCCCGGCCATAGGCGTTGCGGCAGTAATAGCTGTGGCCGCGCGCCGCGTATAGCGCCGATGAAATTGCGGCGTCTTTGGGCTTAAGCTCGATGGCGCGCGTGTAATCGTTCACGGCCCGCTCGTAGCTGTGGCGGGCGTGGTGGCAGTGCGCACGCGCGGCGTAATACGCCCACTGGTTACGATCCAGTTGCACGGCGCGGTTGAAATCGGCAATGGCCCGGCCATCGCCTGTGCGCTCGTAAAGCTGGGCGCGGGCGAAGGGGTAATCGGGCATATCCGGGCGCAGGGCAATGGCCTGGGTGTAATCGGCAATGGCGGCGTTTACTTTGCCCAGCTCGGCCAGCAGCTTGGCGCGGCGGGCGTAGTACTGTGCGGTTGGCTCAATCGAAATCGCCATGCCCCAATGCGCCACAGCGCGCTCGGTCAGCTTAAATTGCTCGTGCAGCCGCGCTAAATCGGCATGCACAGTGGCGGGTTTGGGGCTGTAGGTCAGGGCGCGTTGCAGGGCCGCGCGGGCCTGCTCAAACTTGCCGGTGGCGGCCTGCGCGTAGGCCCGGGTTTGCCAGCGCTCGGCGCGTTGGCGGCGCTCGGCTATGCCCCATTTGGATTTGGCCTTTTCTTTGGATGGAGCCTGTGCAAGCTGTTGCCCAACGGAAGACGTAGGACGCAAGACGACGCTTGGTGCGTGTTGCGTCTTGCGTGGGTCTGTAGTGATGGGTTGTTGCGCCATCAACACGCGCAGCAACGCGGCGATGCCCGCTTGAAATGACTTTTCGCTGAGAGTGTTGTTGGCCTCTTGCAGCCGCACGCGTTGATAGACCGACCAGAGCGCAGGCACATCGCAGGCCTCGGCTTCCAGCAGCAGCACGCGCATGGCGCTGCGGTGTTCCATCGCAATGGCTACGTTGGTCTCGGTGCGCACCCAGCGGCTTTGCAGGCTGGTTTGGGTGAGTAGCAGCAAGAATGTGCCGCTCTCGTCCAGCCCGCGCTGCACGGCGTCTACCCACTTCTCGCCGGGGTGAATGCTGTGCGGAGCCAGCCACACCCGCCAGCCTTGTTGGCTGAGCGCGTCGCCGGTTTTGCGCGCCAGGTCAAAATCGGCATGGGCGTAGCTGATGAAGATTTGCTTGGGGTCGCGGAGAACAGTTTGAGTTGGAGTTTGAGTTTGGACAGTTTGAGTTTGAAGGTTTGAGGCTTGGGGCGCGAAGTGTTGCGCAAACGGCTCTGGGCGCTCGCGTTGCAGGGCGTGGGCCAGGTTGGGGATGAGGCTGCGGCGCGTGCAGTACTGAATCAGCAATTGCACCTTTTGGCCTTTGGTCATGCCGCTGCCGAACTCGTCGCTCACATCGCGGAAGTAATCAAAGCACAAGGCATGCAGCTCGTCGTCGCTGAACGCTTGCAACAAAAATGTGCGGAGTTGTGCGGAAGTGTAACGAATTGGCTCCATCATTCCCTGATCCTTTCGAGAAGCCTGAATGCCTGCCCGGATGGCTAGTTTTAGACCTCTCCTACTGAGCCGTTTGTCGAGGCCATCTTGCCCGTCTGCGCTGCATAACGCAAATTTTCGCTAAGACTTCGCTTGGAGTTACGCGTGTATGGCGTGTTCTTAGAGACTACGCAATTTTCGCTAGGTTGTGATAGGTGATCGTTAGGAAAGCGTCAGGGACGCGCAGAATTTCTGCAATTTTGTTACGCCGCAATCATAGGAATGGCGACCAGCACCAGCGCCACGCCAATGGCCTGCCAGCGATTCATACGCTCTTTCAAAAAGAAAATAGCCAGCAGCAGGGTGCTGGCCGGGTAGAGCGATGACAGCGCCGTAGCCACATCCAGCCGCCCGGCTTGCTCGGCCAACACAAACAACGCGTTGCCGCCCGCGTCCATCAACCCGCATAGGGCAATGGTGGGCGTGGCTTTGGCTGATGGCGCTCGCAGTTGGCGAGTGAAGAGCGAAAGCGTCGTGAGCACGATGACCGACGCCGACCGCGCGACGACAAGGCGCGAGAACGTGCCGCCCTCGACATATGAGATAGCGATAAAGAAGCCGCTGAAGCCCAGCC
>JAYTNY010000814.1:0-2432 GCA_043748055.1 Roseobacter sp. | reverse complement strand
CTGGCGCTGCCGGTTTGGTTTAGCCAGGCCAGCAGCACTTGGAACAGCGGGGTGTGGTTCAGCGTGCGCGGCAACTTCAGCGCGTCCACAATTTGCTCGAAGGGCGCATCTTGGTTAGCGTAGGCATCCAGCGTCATTTGTTTGACCCGCTGCAACATCTCGGCAAACGTTTGCACCGCATCTACCTCCACCCGCATGGGCAGCGTGTTGACGAAGAAACCGATCAGCGGCTCCAGCGCGGGGTCGGTGCGGTTGGCGATTGGAGAGCCGATGACCACGCTGTTTTGCCGGCTGTAGCGCGAGAGCAACACGCCATAGGCAGCCAACACCACCATGTATAACGTTGCGCCGTGTTGCTGCGCCAACGCCGTTAGCGCCTGGGTCAGGGCTGCGTCTACCTCAAAGTTGATCGCCTGGGAGCGAAAGGTTTGGGTGGCGGTGCGCGGTCGGTCGGTTGGCAATTCAATCAGCGGCGGCGCATCGCTCAGTTGTTTTGTCCAATAACCGATTTGTTTTTGTAGGGCATCGCCGTGCAGCCAACTGCGCTGCCACTGCGCAAAGTCGGCATATTGCACTTCCAGCGGGGGCAGGGGCTTGCTTGGGTTGGCGTAGTGGTGGGCCACCTCGCCCGCCAAAATAGGCACCGACCAGCCATCCGCCACAATGTGGTGCATGAGGACGAACAGCACAAACTCGTTGTCGCTGAACTCATATAACGTGCAACGGATTAACGGCCCGCGCTGCAAATCAAATGGGCGGCGCATGTCTTCGTCGCTCAAGCGGCGCGCTTCGGCCTGGCAGGCATTGGCGGGCAAGTGGCGCAATGGCACACGCTGCATGGCTACTGCCTGCGGCGGATGAATACGTTGCACAAGCACGCCCTCTTCGACCTCATTAAATGTGGTGCGCAAACTTTCGTGGCGTGCTACCAGCGCATCTAACGCCGCTTGCAAACGGGCCACATCCAGCACGCCGGTCAGCCGCAACGCGCTGGGCAACACATAGCCATTGCTACCGCCCTCAAGCTGATCTACAAACCACAAACGTTGTTGCGCGTACGAGAGCGGCGCTTCGTCGTGGTTGGCACCGCTGCGGGGCTGGGGTTGCAGCGCGGGCTTTTGGTTGCGTCCGTCGCGGGCATCCAGCAAGGTCATTAGCTCGGCCTTGTGAACGCGCATGCGGTCTTGCAGTGCAGGCGTAAGCACACCTTTGGGCGCGCTCACGCGCAGGCGGTTGTCATCGGTCCACAGTTTTACGTTTTGGCCTGCCAGGTCGGCCAGTAGTTCATGCACAGTGCTCATAGTTCAAGGGTCTCTAATGCTTCGTTTGTTTCGTTGGTGTCGTTTGTATTGTTCGTGTTTGCGTCGGTGGGTCGCAGCAGTTCCAAACTGCTTTGCAGGTTGGTGATGAGTGCCGCCATGTGCGCAACGGTGGGGCTTTCCATCAGGCTGCGCAGCGGAAAGTCCAGGCCATACACCTTGCGCACCCGCGAGACGATTTGGGTGGCCAGCAGCGAGTGCCCGCCCAGATCGAAGAAATCGCTCTCAACACCCACTTGTGCCAGCCCCAGCACCTCTTGCCAAATCGCGGCCAGCTTGTGTTCAACCGCGTTGCGCGGGGCCACGTATTCCACACCATGTGTTGCGTTGGTTAGATCGGGCTTGGGCAATGCGTTGCGATCCAGCTTTTGGCTGGGGGTCAGCGGCCAGGTTTGCATGCGCACCCAGAAGTTGGGCAGCATATGCGGTGGCAGCACCCCGCGTAACGCAGTGGTTAATTCGGCTTGTGTGGTCTGCGCATCACTCGGCTGGTAATACGCCACAATGCGTTTGTCGCCGCCATCAAAAGAAATGACCAAGACAACGGCTTCGCTCACTTGGGGCAAGGCTTTAATCTGCGTTTCAATTTCGCCCAGCTCGATGCGAAAGCCGCGAATTTTTACCTGCGTGTCGGCACGGCCCATAAACTCGCACCGACCATCCGGCAGCCAACGCGCCAAATCGCCAGTGCGGTAAAAGCGTTTGGGCGATGTGCCATTTAGATGCGCACTCACGGCGGGCAAGCTGGTCAAGAATCGCTCGCGGGTTAGCACGGCTTGTTGCCAATAGCCTTGCGCCACGCCTGCGCCGCCAATAAATACCTCGCCCGCCACACCCACTGGGGCAAGCTGGCCGCGCCCATCCAAAATGTAAATGGCGGTGTTGGGCAAAGTGTTGCCCAACGGAATCACGCTGGGCGGGTTGCGGTTCACCTCGTAGTTCGTTGTCACAAACGTGGTGGTGGTGATTGAGGCTTCGGTCGGGCCATACGAGCACAAGAACGTCATCTCATGATCGGCCAACTTGGCCCAGGCTTGCAGAATTTGGGGTGTGGTCTTGTCGCCGCCCGTCAGCGAGGCACGCAAGTGCTGCGGGAATTGCAAACCCTGCGCG
>JAYTNY010000813.1:0-2710 GCA_043748055.1 Roseobacter sp. | reverse complement strand
GCGGCAGCGCCCGCTGCTGCGGCAGCACCCGCCGCAGTCGCAGCCACAACCGGTGGCGGTGTTAGCGTCAGCGTCACCTCGGCTACGCTGAACGTGCGCAGCGGTCCTGGCACCACCTACAGCATTTTGGGCAAGTTGAACCAGGGCCAGACGATTGCAGCCACGGGCAAAACCGCCGACGGCCAATGGTTGCAGGTGGATTACAACGGCACGAAGGCGTTTGTGTTTGCGTCTTACACCTCGTTCTCGACCGGGACAGCGCCTGCACAGGCTGCGGCCCCAGCGGCTGCACCTGCTGCGGCTGCGCCCGTAGCCGCCACAGCCACAGGCGCATTTGAGTTGGGCGCCCACATCAAGACGTTCGAGATTATGGGCCGCATGAAGAACGAGGCGGGAATGAGCTGGGCCAAATACCAGGCCGTGTTCTCCGGCGGCGCGCCCGATCTGACCGGCGTGATTAACTCGGCGCATAGCCAGGGCATTAAGTTGCTGGTGGGCGCGGTTGGGGATCGTGGCCGAGCGGGCGACACAAATTACCACAAGGAATTTGCAGCAGGTTTGGCAGCCATTGCCAAGCAGGGCGCAGATGCGATTGAGGTGTGGAACGAGCCAAACTTAGACCGCGAATACGGTGTGGGCGGCGCGGGCCAAGTCAATCCAGAGAACTATGCCAACATGCTGCGCGAGGCGTATACCGCGATTAAGGCGGCGAACCCAGGCGTGTTGGTTATCAGCGGCGCACCGGCCCCAACGGGGTTTTATGGCGGCAATTGCACCAGCGGTGGTTGCGATGACGCACCGTTCTTGCAGCGCCTGGCTGCTGCGGGCGGCGCAAACTATGCCGATTGTATTGGCGCGCACCACAACGGCACGATGGTTGGGCCGGATACGCAATCCGGTGCGCCGGTGGGCAGCGCCAGCCACCATGGGTGGTACTTTCAGGGCACACTGGCTGTGGCCTACAACGCCTTTGGCGGCAAGCGCCCGGTGTGCTGGACAGAGCTGGGCTATGTGACCAAAGATGGCATTGCGGGCAGCTTACCAGAGGGCTTTAGCTGGGGCAACAACATTACGTTGGGCAACCAGGCCGAGTGGCTGGCGCGTGCGGCGCAGCTTTCACGAGAGAGCGGCAAGGTGCGCATCATGATTATTTGGAATGCCGATTTTCGTCAGTTTGATTCGGATCCGCAGTCGGGGTTCTCGATCTTTAGGCCCGATGGCAGTTGCCCCGCTTGTGGCCCATTGAAGTCTACGATGGGGCGATAAGAAATGGGGTAAGCCGTAAATAGTAGGGGGCGTTAACAGTGAGAAGTTTGGAGTTGGGATGCGAGAGCGCATCTCGGCTTTGGACTTCTCACTTTTTACTTTTCATTCGTCATTCGTTTACGACTCATCCGGCATTGCGTTGTTGGGGGACGGCCCGAACGGGCAAGAAATTTGCATTGAGCGAGCGACAGGTAAGCTCATCAACCTGGAAAGAAGATTAGAGCGGATCCCTAATTGATGTAAGAGCCGCGCCCTTCGACTGCGCGCATCGGAATGCGCTGCGCTCAGGGTGCTTACGTTGTAGGCCAATCAGGGATTCGCTCTAGAGATTGGAGATTGGAGATTGGAGATTAGGAAAGCCTCAATCTCCAATCTCCAATCTCTGAATGTCGGTGTAGGTCACACCCGTTGGGCCACGCATGGCGGGGTGACGGAGGCGAACACGCATCCCCACATCAGCATGGATGGCGATGTAGCGGTGGTGCACAACGGCATCGTCGAGAACTTCATCGAACTGAAGCGTGAGTTAGCGGGCGAGGGCGTTGAATTTAAGAGCGAGACCGACACCGAGATGATCGTGCATCTCGTGGCGCGCTACCTCAAGCAAAACATGAGCCTGGAGGCGGCTTGCCACACCGCCTTTGCGCAACTGCGCGGCAGCGAGGCGATTGTGGTGGTGAGCGTGCGTGAGCCGGATAAGCTGATTGCGGCGCGGCTGGGCAACGCGGGCGGCGTGGTGGTTGGGCTGGGGCAGGGCGAAGGCTTTGTTGCCTCGGATGTGCCGAGCGTTTTGGAGCACACGCGCCAGTTTTTGTTTTTGGAGGATCGGGAAGTCGTCGTCGTCACGGTGAATGGCTCGGTGGTGTGCAAACTCAACAGCGATGTGATTCAGAAGCAGATTCACACCATCGCCTGGGACCCCATCAGTGCAGAAAAGGGCGAATACCGCCACTTTATGCAGAAGGAGATGTTCGAGAAGCCCTGCACAGCGGCAGCGGCAACTGGTGCGTGGAAAGCGGGCTGGACCTTCGCACCTCTCACCATTTGTTGTGCAGCGCGCCATCAGCGCCAGCCCGTAAACGGGCAGGCTCAACAGCGAAGCCCGTTGGGCTATCTCTTACAAAGTACAGCCCGCAGGGCTTCGCTGCTGAGCTTGGGCGTTCACGCCCCAGCGTTCGTGGAGCGCTGACTTTGCAAAGACCGCAGAAGGGCTGAGCTGTTTGCAAGTTCCCCAACATCGCCAATACTTCGAGGCCATGAAAACGATTAAGCCATCGGACTGGCCCGTCCTTACCCGTTACGACCAAAAGCATTTGTATCGCCTCGCCATGCCCATCGGCGGCATTGGCACTGGCACGGTCTCGCTGGGTGGGCGAGGCGATTTGCGCGATTGGGAAATCGTCAACCGCCCAGCCAAAGGCTTTAAGCCCAAGCAAACGTTTTT
>JAYTNY010000812.1:0-3158 GCA_043748055.1 Roseobacter sp. | reverse complement strand
AGTGCCTCTCTCGAATCGGAACGAGAAAGTTATTGAGAGGATCAAGGACTCCCCTTTAGGGGTCGGGGGTTCTTAAGGCAAAACCCACGGGCTGCTCATCGCCCCGCCCTCGCCAAAACTCAGCGGCACCTCGCCCACAATCTTCAAGCGCGGGTGTGCCTCGGCCTCGGCGCGCAGGCTGGGGCTGATCCAAATCCGGCTCAGCCGCAGCGTGTTTTCGATGAGGCAGATTTTGGCGGTGGCCCAGGGTTGCCCGCACGTCCGCACCGCCACTTGGATGGCGCGCTTGTCATCCGCCATCGTCCACGGAATGCCGCCGCGCATGGGGCCAAAGGTGCCGCTGGTCACGCCGTTGGTCACGGTGGCGTAAAAGTCCACCTTGTTCAACAGGCGCAGCGGGATGACGTTGGCCAGGCCGATGCCCGCCGCATTGCCGTGGCTCTCCTCGGTTAAATCCAGTACAGCAATCGTGCCCAAATCCGGCGGGCCGTAGGTCTCACGCTCACGAATCACCAGCAGGCGGCCCAAAATATTGGGGTCCATGCCCGCCCCGCTGATGTTCTTGCCCATCTCTTTTAGCACCAGAACGTCTACGTGTTCAAACGGTAAGCTGGCCATATACTTTTTGGAGCGAGCTTGCGCCTCTTCTTCGACCACGCTGCCCACCTCGGCAGCCGTCATCCCAAAAATCTCGCCGGGTTCGTCGTAGGCGTTTTCGATGACGGCGACGCAGCCGATAAAGTTGGTCTTGGCCTCATAGACGCGTGCGATGTCTTCCAAATACCTGCGAAAGCCGGGGCCTGCGTAGCTGTGCATGATGCTGGCCCCCTGAATCTTGCCCCAGCCGATGACGCACATCTTGCTCGGCCCGCTTTCTACTTTGCCACGAAAATCCGTGTGTGGTTTGATGCGGCTGATGAGCAACGCATGGTCTGCGCCGATGCTGTCGAGGCCCTGATACAGCTTTGGCCCATCGGGGATTTCGCCGATCTCGCGGGTATCCATCGTGGCGCGCATCTCGCAGCCAATCACGGCTTCGGTCACACCCAAGCCATTTAGCATTTCGAGTTGGCCGGGCGCGGTTGCGCCGCCGTGGCTGCCCATGGCGGGCACAACATAGGGCTGCGCGCCATGTTCTTTCAGCCGCTCAATCGTGAACTTGGTTAGATCAGCGATGTGGGCGATGCCTCGGCTGCCCACGCCCACGGCCACGGTGTCGCCTGGCTTAATCTTGGGCAACAGCTTCTCTACCGAGGCGCGCACGGCGGTGCGAATGTCTTTCACGGCAGGTACGTCGAATCGTTGTTGCACTTCGAGCAGCGTGTCGGGTAGCGGCGCGGGGAAATCGAGTAATGGAATTTGTTCAAGCAAGCGCATGGTATTCAATCCTTTGGGAAACTATTTGTGTTTTAAGAAGCTAGGTGATTGAGTCGCGCCGGTGAATATAGTGCAACTCGCGTCATGAGCAAATGCAGACACGCTGATAGGTGCATTTTGCAAAAGGGGCAAACTTTGTCTCGCAATCGATTTTCGTAGGGGCGCAGCACGCCGCTTTGAGCGGAGCTGCGCCCCTGCCATGGCCTTTCGCAAGGCGTGTGCCCCTAATAAAAAATGCACCCCGCGCCATCGACACGTCTCTACTACAATCTCTTCGCCATGAGTACCGCTCCAATCGAAATCCTCGAATGCAACACGCCTGCGCACAAGCGCGAGTTTATTAACTTTCAGTGGGAGATTTACAAAGGCGACCCGTATTGGGTGCCGCCCCTAATTAGCGAACGTGTGGCGTTTTGGGACAAGAGCAAAGAGCCGTTTTATGAGCATTCGGACGCGGCCATGTTTTTGGCCAAGCACGGCGGCAAGATTGTGGGAACCATTGCCGCAATATTAAACACGCGCCACAACGAATTTCACAACGAAACTACTGGTTTCTTCGGTGGCTTCGAGTGCATTGATGACCAAGCGGTGGCGAATAATTTATTCGCCACCGCCAAAGCCTGGGTGCAAGCGCGCGGCATGACGGTGTTGCGTGGCCCGGCCACGGTGAGCTTTAACGGTGAGGTTGGATTATTGGTGGATGGCTGGAACGGCCCACCCCAACCGCTGATGACCTACAACCCCAAGTACTACGTGCCACTGGTCGAGAACTACGGTTTTAAGAAAGCCATGGATCTGTGGGCGTGGTGGAACCCTATCGAAAAAGACCAGATAAAAGTAGACGAGAAAGTGTGGCGCGTGGCCGAGATTGCCAAGAAGCGTGGCAAGTTCACCATTCGCAAGAGCGACATCAAAAATCATTTAGACCGCGAAGTCGCCGTCATCAAAAAAATTTACGCCAGTTACGACGGAGCCTGGGCCAAGAACTGGGGGCATGTGCCCTTGACCGACCACGAGTTAGAACATACGGTCACGGCGCTTAAAAGCTTTGCCGAAGATGACTTTATTTACTTTGCCGAGAAAGACGGCGAGGCCATCGGCTTCAGCATCACTTTACCCAACGTCAGCATTCCGCTGCGGCTAGCCTACCCCAAACCCGGCACACCCGAATTCATCACCCTCATCAAAATGCTGTGGCACTGGAAGGTCGTTAAAAAAATTAATTCGGTGCGCTTCATGCTGTTGGGGGTGCTGCCGCAATATCGCTCGGCAGGCGTAGATGCCGCGCTCATCGTCGAGACGCTGCAAATGGCAATTGCCAAAGGCTATGTCGGCGGCGAGTTGGGCTGGATCCTCGAAAGCAACGAAGAGATGAACAAAATTAATAAGTTGGGCGGCGGGCATGTGTATCGGACGTATCGGATGTACGACTATAAGATTGGGGATTAGGGATTAGGGATCGGTGATTAGTGATTGGGATACTGCGCAAATTCACCAATCCCTAATCCCTAATCACCAATTACCCGAATGATCCAACCCCGCACCCGTCTCTTGCTCTTGCTCACCGATGTTGCGCTCGTCAACATCGCTTTTGTTATTGGCTATGTGCTTCGTTACCGGCTGCAATGGCTGCGCGACATTATTTACGAGGCCAGCTTTGGCGAATACGCCCTCATTCAAGTGATCTTCACGATCACCATGATCGGTATGTTCTGGTTGGATGGCGTGTATGCCCCGCGCCGTGCGCCCTCGTGGACCGACCAGATGTTTGCCGCGCTCAA
>JAYTNY010000811.1:0-7244 GCA_043748055.1 Roseobacter sp. | reverse complement strand
CGCAAGAAATACTCGCGCTGAACCTTTTCCATTTCGCTTTGGGCCTGGGTTTGAATCTTCTTGCCTAACTCTAAAACTTCCAGCTCTTTGTTCAAAAGCTGAAGCAAATACAGCATCTTGTTGGGCAGCCCTTCCATCTCCAGCAGCTTTTGGGCATCAGCCAGCTCCATGCGCATATACGTCGCCACCGCATACATCAGTTGGCGCGGGTCTTCGATGCCCTGAATCATATTCGCCAATTCGTCTGGCAAATTAGGCAGCAGCTCGGCCATGGTGTTAAAGCCCTGGCTAATATTTCTGCGCAGCGCTTCAATCTCCATCGTGGTCTCGAACACTTCGGGCAGCATCTCAATCTGCGCGGTGATATACGGGTCGCTGCTGGTGTATTCGACGACTCGGAGCCGCTCACCGCCCTGCACAATCAAATTCACCACGCCATCCGGCGCTTTGAAGTGGCGCACAATCGTCGCCAATGTGCCAATCGTGTACAAGTCTTCCGTGCCGGGTTCTTCTTTCTCCGGGTTGCGGCTGGCAATTAGGCCAATCGGGGTCTTGTTGGCTACCGCGTCGTCAATCAGTTTGATGGAGCGCGCCTGAGACACGCGGAGCGGGATGGCCGACAGGGGATAGACGATGACGCCGCGCAAGGGCAACACGGCCACAATCTCTGGCGTGGGGCCGTTTAGCAAAGGTTGGCTGGATAAGGCTTCTGGCGGTGCATCCGCTGTCGTCGCTCGGGTCGCTTCCTCGGCGGCAATGTCGGCAGCTTCCATCAACATCTCGATCGGTTTTGGTTCAGACATAGTTTGCAGGAATGTTTGCAGGAATGAATCATCAAAGCGATGCGTTAGCGTATCACAAGAGTTAATGTTGTTTTGACCGCAGAATCACACCCGTCGCATGGCGCACCTCGCCCACATCTTCGCCCTTTGTTGTGTCGGTCATCTCTTGCACCACAGCACCCTGAAACGCTTCGGGGATCATCATGCGCTTCAGCCCAAACTCCTGCTCGGCCACCTGAAACAACAACTCCGAGGGCGATTGCTTGCCGTTGAAGTGAATCCCATACACGCAAGCCTTAAAGCGTGCCGCCACTTGCTTCGCCGTCGCCTCATCAATCTCAAACCCGCTGATCTCTTTCAAATAATAGTGAATGATGTTCCAGCCGCTGAGCGGCCCTAGCAAAATCTCGCTCTCAGTCACGCCAAACTGATCCAGCGGATGCGCTTCGTACGTTGCTGCATTGTTCACCACTGCTTTGGCATGCACGCCCGCCGTGTGTGTTCGGTTGGTCAGGCTCACCGGCTCCTTGCCCGGAATCAGCTTGCGCAACTTGTCGGCCATGAGCACGTTGATGGGGTACGAGCCGCGCAGGTGATAGCCATCCAACTTCTCGTATTCCTTATCAATAAACAAGTTGTAAAGCAACGCCGTCATGCTGGTGATGCCGCTGCGCTCGGCGATGCCCAGCAGCGTGGTGTTCATGTAACGCATGCCCGCCTGCGCCGCCTCCAGCGCGTTCACCAACGAGAACCCGCGATCATCATGAAAGTGGCCCTCCAACTCAACGTGCGGGTAACGCTCGCGCAGGGCGCGCACGCGGGCGGCCACGCTCACGGGTGTTGCCACACCCACCGTGTCGGGCGTGCCAAAGCGGTTTATATAGGGCGCAATCTCGTCATACACGCGGAACAAGTCACTCTCGCTGGTACGAAAAGCATCCTCGCCGCTAAAGCGCAAAATTAAATCGGGGTAGTTGCTGCGCACATCGGCCAGCAACTTGCTGGCATCGGCAGTAATCGTGTTCAGGTCTTTGCCGTGCTTGTGGGTGCGGCTTATATCGCTGGTGCCAATGTAAAAATTGAGGCCGTCTGCGCCCGCTTTAATGGCCGCTTCGACATCGGCGGGGTGGCAGCGCACATGCGCCAGCAAAAAGGCATAGCCCTTCTGAAAAATCATTTCGTCGCGCGCCTGCCGCAGCGTGCGCCAATCCTCGGCCTCTTGCTGGCTCACCACGGGCGAAAACAGCTCAATAAACTTAACGCCATACACAATCAGCGCCCGCAGAATTTCGATCTTATCTTCGGTCGTGAAAAAATATTTGTAGTGGTCGTGCAGCAGGGGGGTTTGCGTGCCATCGCGCAGCGTGGTGTCAATAATCTCCAGGCCGCGCGGCTGGTATTGCTTAAAGCTGAAAGGGCGGTTCATATTATTTGCACGCGGTATTGTAGCGAGGTTGGTGTTTATTTTTGGTTGTTGAATGCATTCGCAGCAATTCTCAATCTGAGAAAGATTCAATCAAAAAGCGGTTCGAGTTGGCTTGGCGTTTGAGAGTAACGGTCCTTCTTTCCAAAATATCGCAGAGGACGCGGAGAAGACGCAGAGACCGCAAAGGTCTTCAATGGGTTCTGCGCCCTCCACGTTTGGTTCGCAGAAAATTTCTGGTCGAGCTCAGGGCCATTTCGGCGCATACGCCCATGGTACACTCGCCGCGTGTCCTCCGTAGCTATCCTCGCGCTGATCAGCTTGCTTGCTCTGCCAGCCATCAGCATCGCAGTTTCAGTCCTGCTTAAACGCATCCCCCAACTCGATAAATTTTCGACATGGCCTGTGTTTATTACGGCGGGCTTGGCTTGGTTGGCGGTCTGGGTTTTGCGTGGGCAAGAGTTTGAGGGCGTGCTGGGCGGCTGGGCGCCCGTATCGCTCACCGCCAGCCCGCTCATCCTCGCGTCCTTCACCCCCGGCGCAGCCGTCGTCATCGCCTGGGTCAGCCTGCACGGGTTGCGCCTGTTGCAACAACAACACGAAGCCACCGACGCCGAGCGTCTGCTGGATGTATTCGTTATTGTAGGTTTGGTGTTGGCCGCGTTTGCCAACAGCGCCACGGCTTTGCTGGTGGGGCTGGGTTTGGTGGATGGGGTTTCGTTTGTGGCTGCGCTGCTGGCCCCCAACAAAAGCCGCACGGCGGCGTTGCATCTGCTGCTTAATGGCGCATCGTTGGTGTTGCTTACGGCTGTGTTTGCGTTGCACGTAGGCCAGGGCAACACCGCGCCCAGCGGCAGCGCCTACTTCCCGCTCATGCGCGTGGGCGACTATTTGCAGCCGTTTGCCGATGCTGTGTTATTGCTGCGCTGCGCCACTGCGCCGCTCATGGCCCCATCCCAAGAGAACAGCCCGCATTGGCAGGCCAGCGCCTGCGCCACTTTGCTGCTGATGGCGCACTTGCCGGGGTTAGGACTGGGCGTACATGCAGCTTGGCTATTAACCGTGTTGGTGTTCAGCGGGTTGTTGGCCTCTGCGCTGGCCTGCGTAAACGACAGCCCCAGTCGCGCGCTGCCCATCCTAAACATGGCTGCGTTTTATGGCGCGGCGGCCAGCATTGCTACTGCGCAATCTTCGGCCATTGCAGCGGCAGCTATTGCCTGGCTGTTGGGTTACCCGCTGTTGCAAGCCAGCCTAAACCAGCCTGCACCCTTTAACCGCGCTGCGCAAGCCGCCCGGCTGATGGGGGCTGCGGCGTGGGTGGGGCTGCCGCTGACGGTGGGATTTGTGGGGCAAGCGGGCATTGTGGTGGCGTTGGGTTGGCCGAGTGTGTTGGCGTGGGCGGTTGGGTTGGCCTTGCTGGCCGCTACGGCCTTGCGCATTGCATTGGCCCCCATGCCCGTGCAACTGGCATTAGGCCTGGAGATGAACACGCCGCGCTGGAGCGGGTGGCGCACCGCCGAATTTGCGCCGCTGGCGGTGTTGATGGCGGGTGTGTTGGCTTTTGGTCTCTTTCCTCAACTATTAGGTGCAACCGGTCTAAACCAGCCGGTGGCCCGCAACGGCTGGCTGGGTTGGGCTGCCTGGTTATTGGCTGTGGTGGCGGGCGTGGCCCTGTGGTGGTTCGAGGATCGCTGGCAGCCGCGCATTGAAGCTTGGCGCAGCACAATCGAAAACGCGCTGAGCCTGAAGTGGCTGCGCGACCTGTGGGGCGGCACCACCGAGCGCGTGGCCCAGCCCTTCCGCCTCATCTTCCCCTTTTTGGAGAGCGATGGCGCGCTGCTGTGGGCCATTATTTTGGTGCTGCTGGGCGTGTTGGTGACGCGGCCTGGCGGGCCGTAGCCACACATTCACCTTGTCATTCTGAAGATATGGGCAGACACCCCTGTTTGCCAGAGCCTAACTGCGCCTTGAGGAATGACAGGGTGGCGTTTATATGCTGGTCATGGCCGATTCCTCGCATGATGACTTTTGGATGTGCTGCGACTAATACGAGATGTAGGAACAGATCGTGCTGAATCTCGCTCACCCAGACAGCACCAAAGCCCAACAATGCGGCTTTGGCGCTGCGATTTGCAACTTCTGCAACAGAAATACGTGCGCTTAAGCGCAGATTCACATCTATTCTCATACTTCATGCCTATAATTACGTTTTGTTCAAAGGATGTCAAAGGTCTAAGCATTTCAAGCCTAAACTCGTTGCACTTGAACCTTGCGATTTGCAACAAAATTATTATAAATTGCCAACAACAACAGAACTGCGACTTTCGGACGAAGGAATCTGGCTGATCGGGCGACTAAAGAGTTGCATAGAACAACCATTCGTTTATTTTTACGGACGTTAGCAGCCGAATTGTTCCGGATTAGGGGAAACACAATTGAACATGCACGCCATCTATCTCACAACGCACACCAACGCAGACTACGCCATTGAAAGGGGCATTACTGCCGCTGGTTATGTGTTGCACCAGGTTCGCAGCATCCCAGATGCTGTCGAGGCCATTAAGTCGCTTTACGCCAAGCCCGAAAACGCCAAGTGGCTGCTTCTCGTGGCCGAGGTGCAGAGCGGCGCTATTCCATTGCTCATGATTTTGCGTGAGCAGTCCATTGAAATTCCACCCACCTTGCTGCTCGACCAAGTGGGCGATGACATTCGCGTGCCGGTGCAAGCCTTGCAGTTCGATGTCGAGGACTATGTGTTGGCCACCGACCCCGACATTCAGCGCGAGAGCCGTGCGCGGGTATTGGCCGAGCGCGTCATCATGGATGTGCAGCAAGCCGAGGTAAAGCTGGCCCGCGTAGGCATGCCTGTGCGCGAGCCGGAGCTGATGACGACGCGAACCTTAACCGCAGGCTCAAACTTTAGCTGGGACCCGGTCGCGCACATTATTTTGGTGGGTGATGCGCAACTGCGACTCAGCCCCATCCAAGCCCGCATTTTTGATAGGCTGTGGACGCGCCGCAACCACACCGTGACGATGAAAGAGTTGATTGACACCGTGTTGATGAAGCCCAACATGCGCGTGGAAGAAGGCGTGCGCCTGCTGCGCCCACATCTGGTGCGCCTGCGCAACAAGCTGGAGAAATACCCTGACTTGGCGCACCGCATTATTAACGTGCGCGGCAACGGCTACATGATGATCTAAGATTTTTCACCACAAAGAACGCGAAGAAACACAAAGACCACAAAGAGTTGTAAAAAATCTTTGTGGTCTTTGTGTTTCTTCGTGTCCTTCGTGGTTAAACGTTCGAGGTTCGTTGGCCCAGCAACGCCTTCGCCAGCAGCAACGCCCCAAACGAGCAACCCATCAAAATGACCGACAGCGTGACGGCGATGTCGAGGTTGCTCTCGAAGCCCAGGTAGATGGCCAACGGCATGGTTTGGGTGACGCCGGGCAAGTTGCCTGCAAACAAAATCGTCGCGCCAAATTCGCCCAGCGCACGCGCCCAGCTCATCACAGCCCCACTCACCAAGCCCAGCCAGGCTAGCGGCACAATGATGAAACGAAACACCTGCCAGGGCGTAGCGCCATCCAGCGCGGCGGCTTGCCTTAGCTCTGGCTCTACGTTGGCAAAGGCAATGCTGGCGGCCTTGATGTAGAACGGAGCCGCCACAAAACTTTGCGCCAGCACCACGGCAATCTGCGTAAACGCTATCGCGATGCCCCACTCGTTCAACCAACTGCCCAACAGCCCGCGCCGCCCAAACGCCAGCAGCAGCGCAATGCCCGCCACCGAGGGCGGCAGCACGGTGGGCAAATCGACCAAGGTGTCAATCAACTTTTCGGTTTTGCCGCGCCGTGCCGCCAGGGCATAGGCCACCGGTGTACCAAAGATCAAGATCAAGGCCAAACTGATGAGCGTGGTGGTGAAGCTGAGCCAGATGGCTTGCCGCACCACTGGCTCGGCCAAACTGGTTTGGATTTGCGCCAGCGAGGTGCGCGTGAACAGCGCCGCCAGCGGCAGCAGCAAAAATAGCAGCAACGGCGCACTGAGCAAGCGCCACAGGTTGCTGGTTGAACGATGAATCACAGGCCTACTTTACTGCGAGGCGGGCAGGAACCCATTGGCAACCAAAATCTTTTGGCCTGTGTCGGACAACACATAGTCCACAAACTTTTGTGCAAGCTCGGCTTGCTTGGCGTCTTTTATGGCGGCAATGGGATACGCAGCCAGCGTGTTCAAGGCGTTGGGGATGGCAATCGTCGTCACTTTGTCTCGCGCCTCTGGCGTAATGTCCGAGGTGTAAACGATGCCTGCATCGGCCTCACCCAGCGCCACTTTGGTCAGCACGGCTTTCACATTATCTTCGTAGGATTTCACATTCTTTAGCGCAGCTTCTTTGAAACCTGCGTCAAACGTAGCGTCTTTGGTTGCCTTGTCCAGAAAGTCCAGCGCATATTGCCCAGCGGGGACTTCCTTAGCCGCCAGCACCAATTTGAGATCGGGCTTGGCGAGGTCTTGCAGTTTTGCTAACTTGGCCGGGTTGTCTTTGGGCAGCACCACGACGAGGCGATTGCGCACAAACGTGCGCGCGGTGCCGCTGACGATGCGACCGGCCTCTACCGCGACATCCAGTTGCTTCTTGTTGGCGCTGGCGAACACATCGGCAGGTGCGCCTTGCGCCAGTTGTTGCGCCAACTGTTGCGAGCCGCCGAAGTTGAACGTGACCTTCACGCCTGTGTTGGCCGTCTCAAATTGGTTGCCTACTTCGGTAAAGGCATCTTTGAGGGAGGCAGCGGCGAACACGGTGAGTGTTGCGGGCGATGGGGCTTGCGGTGGTGGGGCGGCGCAACTCATCAGCGCCAATACCAACGCGGTTGCAGCCGCGTACTTCATTGGAAATTGTTTCATCGTTTTTTTCAAGCTTTGCCTTGTCATTCTGAGGGCGCTTCTGTGCCCATGTGCGCTGATGCGAAACTGCGCCTGAAGAATCTCTACTTCGCACGATTGCAGATTAAGTTTGGTAGAGATTCTTTGAG
>JAYTNY010000810.1:0-3123 GCA_043748055.1 Roseobacter sp. | reverse complement strand
CAGGTGATTGCGGCGGCGCAGGCGGGCAAACACATTTATTGCGAGAAGCCGTTGGCGCGCAACATGGATGAGGCCAAGCGCATGGCCGAAGCGATTTCGAGTGCAGGGGTGACGTGCGCGCTGACGTTTAACTTTCGGTTCTTCCCGTGCGTGCAGCGGGCTAAACAATTATTAGTGGAGGGGTTTTGCGGGCGCGTGTTTAGCTTTCATGGGCGCTACTTCCGCGCCAGCTACATTGACCCGACGAGGCCGATGAGTTGGCGGCTGCGCAAAACCCAAGCCGGGGGCGGGGTGTTGATTGACAGCGGCGCACACTTGCTGGATTTTGCGCAATGGTTGGTGGGTGATCTTGCAGAGGTGCGCGCCGTCTTGGATACGCCGCACGTCGAGCGCCCAATCAACAAAGGCAGCGCCGAGAGGGCGCGGGTGGATGTTGAGGACATGGCGTTTCTGCAAGTGCGCACGGCGGGTGGCGCGTTGGGCACATTAGAAGCGAGCCGCATGGCGACAGGCGCGACCAACGATGTTTGGTTCGAGGTGCGCGGCGAGAAGGGCGCGTTGCGCTTTACGCTGGAGGAGCCGAATTGGCTGTATGTGTATGACACACACAGCAATGACCAGACGCGCGGCTTTACGCGCGTGGAGACGGTGGCAAAGTATGCGGGCGCACTGGCCCCAGATTGGTCACAGCCGGTGGGGGTGAGCCGGACGCATGCGGAATGCCAGTATCAATTTTTGCGGGCGGTGTGGGAGGGGCGTGAGGCATCGCCGGGAGTAGCAGATGGGTTGCGGGTGCAGGCGATGGTGGCGGCGGCGTATCGGAGTTCGGTATCAACGGATTGGGAACGGATAAACGGATAGCGCAGTGCGTCATCCGTTTATCCGTTAAATATCGGTTGACGACGCTGGGGGCAAATTTATGGCTGATGCAAAAACTAAACTCATTAAGACCTCGGTAGATGACATCACTTACAAGATCAACGGCGCGTTTATGGCAGTTCACAATGATATTGGGCCTGGTCATCGTGAATATGTTTATCACGATGCTTTGCGTAAAAAATTTGAGGAGTTGAAACTCTCGTTTGAAGACGAGCCAGAGCTTGCCGTTGAAGATGAAGATGGCAATGTGCTGATTATCTACAAGCCGGATTTTCGCGTGGAAGGCAAGGTGTGGGTCGAACTTAAGGCGCTCTCGCATTTGCTCACCAACGACGAGATTGCTCAGGTGATTGATTACTTTGCAGCAGAGCATCTGGCAGACCCGGAGAACCATTGCGAGGTGGCTTTACTGGTGAACTTTGGGCGCACCCAGTTGCAGAAGAAAAGAATATTGCCACCCTTGAAACTGGCCGAGCATGTGCGCAAACGGTGGGGCAAGCCGGTGCAGGGCGGGCGGTCAACGGAGGGCAAACGGATAAACGGATCGTTGGCGCACCTTCCGGTTATCCGTTCAAAATCCGTTGATGCCGTACGGACGATGCGCGTGCCAATTTTCATTGGCGATGGCAAACTAAGCTACGAAAACCGCCCCACGCCAAAAATAAAAAACGACGACGATGTCTTACTCGCCATCGAAGCCAGCGGCATTTGCGGCACAGACTTAAACATTTTGGCTGTGCCCGCCGCGCACAAAGCCAAGACCGGCATTGTGATTGGGCACGAGGGTGTGGCGCGGGTTGAAGAAATAGGTTTGAAGGTTGAAGGCTTGAAGGTTGGAGATCGCGTGGTGATTGCACCGCGCCTGACCTGCGGCAACTGCGCCTATTGCCGACGTGGGCTGGACAACCAATGCACCCATTATCAAACCATTGGCACGAGCCTGGATGGCACATTTGCGCCTTATGCAATTGCGCCCGAACGTGCACTCTACAAAGTGAGCGAGGCTGTCTCGATGGAGGACGCGGCGCTGTTCGAGCCGCTCTCGTGCGTGGTGGGCGCACTTGCCAAAGCGCCAGTGCGACCCGGCGACAACGTGTGCGTGATTGGCGCAGGCCCGATGGGTGCGCTGTTTGCCATGGTGGCCCACGCGCACGGCGCGGGCAAGGTGTTCATCGCCGATGTGGTGCCGTATCGCCTAGGGTTTGCGCAAACGGTATTGGGCGCAATCCCAATCAACAGCAAAACCCAAGACTTGCAGCAAACGGTGATGGACGCAACCGGCATCGGCTGCGACCTGGTGATTGACGCGGTGGGCAACCAATTCGGCAGCGCCATCAAGCTGGCCCGCCGCGCTGGCACCGTGGTTTTGTTTGGCTTGCGGCCCAACGATACGCAGCAAATGAGCCAATATCACATCACCCGCTACGACTTGAACGTGATGGGCGCATTTGTTGGGCTGAACCCGTTTGTTCAAACCATCAACTTGCTCGAAAGTGGCCTCATCCAACCCAGCCAGTTGATTACGCACCAACTGCCACTGAGCGAGCTGATGCAAGGTGTGAATTTGATGCGCAGCGGGCAGGCGATGAAGGTGCTGATTAAAACCACGGCATGAACACAGCCTGGTATGACCCTCGCAATTAAGCCCGCGCTTGCAAGGCCACCTCGCGCAGCAGCTCCAAGTTGCCCACGTGATAGGCCTCGTGGCGCAACAAAAACAGCATCCACTCGGCTGCACTCATATTAAATTGAGCGATGGCGTGCAAGGCTTGTGCCTGCTCCGGCGAGAGGCTGCGCAGGCCGATGGTCAATCGCTCTTGTGCCACATCGATGGCGTTCAGCAGCACATCCAGCTTCACCACATCTGGCCCGTCGGTAGTAATGGGTTGGCTATCGCGGCCATAGCGGCTGGCGAGGTTTTCATCTTGCAGCAGCGGCTGCCCCAAGATTTTGAGCAAGCGATTATTGCGATACACGGCGATGTGACCCACCACCCAATTGATGCAGTTGCCCGACACCGGCGGCTGCACCAGTGAATCTGCGTGGGTCAGGCCATCGGTCAGCTCTTTGAGGATGGCGAGGTTGCGCGCGAACATGGCGATGAGGTTTTCGGCTGTAATCATGTTTGGGATATTACAACTGTCCGATAAAATCTGTGGCGATGAAAGCCCTTGAAGACAAAATTCTCAGCGACGGCAAATATCTTGGCAACGGTATCTTGAAAGTGGATTCGTTTGTCAACCA
>JAYTNY010000809.1:0-6107 GCA_043748055.1 Roseobacter sp. | reverse complement strand
TTGCATGTTCACATCGCTGCCGAGCAATGGCCCTGGCGTGGCGCAGTGTGGGCCGTGCACACCGCGCGCTTCTTCTCTTCGCTGCTGGGTGCGCTCGTTATCCTGTTTGTTTTTTTGATTGCGCGCTTGCTCGCACCTCGCACCTCGCATCTCGCCCCTCTCGCCGCTGCCCTCGTTGCCTTCAATCCCAAATTCATTCACATCAGCAGCATCGTCAGCAACGATGTTGCCATCACGTTGGCCGCCACCGCCACTTGTTGGTGGATTGTGCGGCTGGTGCAGCGCCCCGCGTTTGCGAATGATCGCCGCAGTTGGTTTGGGTTGGGTGTGTTGTGCGGGCTGGCGGTGTTGTGCAAGCTCAGCAGCATCGGGTTGCTAGCCCCGGTTGCGGTGCTGGGGTGGATGGGGTTTCGGCAGGTTGGGGTAGGGCGTGCTGCGATGTTAGCCATCGGCAAATCGCTGCTCATCTTCGTCGTTGGGTTCGTGTTGGTGGCGGGTTGGTGGTTCGCCTTCAACACGCTGAACTATGGCAACCCATTGGCCTGGGAGCAAGTGCGCGCCGCCAACGCCGCCCTGCTGCGCGTCCCGCCGCTCACCCTTACCCAGATCATCGCTGCGTTGCCCCGTGTACTAGAGAGCTTTTGGGGCGTGGTTGGCATCGAGCTGGACTTCCCGCGTTGGGTCAACCTCGTGTTTTTTGTAGGGTTGGCGCTGGCGATTGTCGGCAGTTGTAGGGCAGGCAGAAGGAAGGACTCGATCCCTCACCCTTCATCCTTTATCCCTTTGCTTGCTTGGCAGCTTGCTCTCCTCGTTCTATTCGTGCTATGGCTGCGCGGCTACGTGGGCACCGAGAACGGGCGGCTCATCATGCCCGGCATTGCGCCGCTGGTGATTGCGGTGGCGGCAGGCTGGCTGAGCCTTGTGCCGCAGCGCTGGCACAAGCCTGTCGCGTTCACCTCAGCCTGCGCGCTGTTGGCGTTGGCGCTGGCTACGCCGTTTTGGGTGATTAGGCCCGCGTTCGCCGAGCCTACTTATTTGACGCCGCAACAGGTGGCGAGTTTGCCCAGCCAGAATGGGCCAACCTTTGAGGGCGATGTGAAGCTGTTGCACGCCCAAATCAACCAACGCAGCGTAAAGCCGGATCAGGCTGTGCGCGTCAGTGTGTTCTGGGGCGCGGCGCGACCCATCGCCCAAAGCTATCGCGTCGTCTTAGAGGCCATTGACTTGAACGGCGATGTGATTGGCCAGACGCGCGCCATTCCGTTTGGCGGGCGTTTCGCCACGCAGCGTTGGGCGGCGGGCCAGTTTTTTCAGGATGATTACGAGATCGTGATCAACGCCGACGCCAAGCGCGGCGCGGCGGCTATCAAACTGAGCCTGTTTGCGCAATACCCAGAGCCGCATGTACTGAGGATTGATGGAACGGATGCCGCCCCGTTTGAAATCGGCAAAATCAAAATAGATGCGAAGCCGGAGGTGCCACCAGCAGACAGTGTCGTTCATTTGCCTTTTCAAGTGAGCCCAGTTGTTGCATTTGGCGGGCAGATTGTTTTGATTGGCAGCAGTGCCTATACAGGCGAATTAGCGTTCAGTTGTGCAAAGACACCCGACAAGGATTACACGCTCTTTGTGCATGTGTTGGATGCAAAAGGCAAGCTGATTGCCCAGCAAGATGGACAGCCGTTTGAGGGCCGCTATCCCACACGGTTGTGGGACGCAGGTGATCTCATCATCGAGACGCGTAAGGTTAACTTGGAGGGTGCCCAGCGCATCCTCATCGGCTGGTACGATGCGCGCACGGGCGAACGCCTGCCTGCAACAAAACCCGACGGCATGCGCTGGCCCGATGATGCAGCGATAATTTGGGAAGCCACAAAATAATCATGCGCCAATTTATCCTCGTGTTCGCTCTGCTCACATTGCTGTTTGCAAGCCCAATCCAACCAGAAAATGCTCAGGCTCAAATACAACCGCCCAATGCCCCAACCGGTTTTGGGGTGTCCACCGTCGTCTCGCTGCGCGATGGCTTGTATCAACCCACCGCCTTTGCGTTTTTGCCAGATGGCGTGAACCGCATTTTGATTGCCGAGAAGAGTGGCTTGGTAAAGCTGTTTGCGCAAAGTGCCAACGGCACTGGCGGGGTGGTGTATGGCCGCCCAGTTTTAGACCTGCGGGCGGAGGTGAACGAGTTTGTGGATCGCGGTTTGGTTGGCTTGGCGGTAGACCCGAACTATGCGCAGAACGGCTACATTTATTTGGCCTATGTGTACGACGCGCCGGGCCAAGCCCCCGATGTGGAAGAGCCGCGCAATGGGCGCATTGTGCGCTACACCATGGAGCGCACTATTGTGGGGTGGGGCAATGTGGCGCGCAAAAACAGCGCCGTTGTTTTGTTAGATGACTTTAAGAGCGACACGCAAAACCACGCCATAGGCACACTGCGCTTCGCCAGCGATGGCACGCTGTTCGCCTCGTTTGGCGATGGTGCGCTTTCGGCGGTGCCCAGCGACTTGTCATTGCGGGCGCAATCGTTGGACAACATTCAGGGCAAGTTGCTGCGCCTTAACACGGCTGGCACGGGCGTAAAAACCAACCCGTTTTACGATGCAGCAAACCCGCGCAGCGCGCGCTCGCGCATTTGGGCGTATGGCTTTCGCAACCCGTTTCGGTTTGGGTTGCAACCCGGCACCAACACGCCGTATGTGGGTGATGTGGGTTGGAACACCTACGAAACGCTAAGCCGCGCCAATGCAGGCGACAACTTCGGCTGGCCGTGTGTGGAAGGGCCACAAGCACGGCCCGAGTTCCAATCCAACCCGATTTGCAAAAACTTGAAGGCGGTTGCGCGCTACCAAGAGGCCTACGCACACGATGGCAATAACGCCTCGGTGACTGGCGGTGCATTTGTGGTGGGCCAGAACTTCCCCGAGGCCATGCAGGGCAACTTTATTTTTGGGGATTACTCGAAGCAGTTCTTGCGGCGCGCAGTGCTAAATGTGCAAGGCAATGTCACCAGCGTCGAGACCTTCGCGCGCGGGATGAGCGACGGCGGGGCGATTGGCGAAGCGGTGGATATTCAGTTTGGGCCAGATGGGGCGCTCTACGTCCTCTCGATTTACTCGCATGGGTTGGAGCGCTACAGCTACACGGCCAACGAGGCCAACGTGAAGCTACCGCCGTTGGCCGTCGCGCCCGCGTTCACCCGCCCGCGCATCCGCATTAACTCACCCACCGATGGCGACACCGTATTGGCGAACCAAGTTGTTCAATTGAGCGGCAGCGCGGGCGTGCCTGAATCCAACCAGACCTGGCAAGTGACGCTGTTTGACAAAACACTGAGGCTCGTGCTGACGACCACGACGGGATCGAAGGCATCATTCAGCATGCCCGCTGGGTTGAGCGACGGCGCATTTGTTGAGGCGATTTACTCGGCCAGAAACGCCAACGGTGAGGTGAGCGCGCAACGGATTCGCCTCTACCCCGCCACCAGCGATGGCTATGTGCGCAGTTGGTGTCTGATGGGCGGCTTCCCGGAGCGGGTGTTGGCCGATAACGTGATTGGCGAGTTGAGTTACGTGAACCCCACGTTCGACCCGCACGCGCAACGCATCCGCAGCAAGACGGGCCGCGTGGATTTTAAGGATTACCTGACCCCGCAAGACCACACACTGGCCTATGCGTTTGTGTGGATCGACGTGCCCGAAGACCGTACTGGCCTGCTGGGCATGAGCAGCGATGACGGCGTGGCGGTGTGGGTAAATGGCCGCGAGGTGTGGCGCAATGCGATCAGCCGGTATGTGCCCAAGCTGGATGAGCCGGATGGCTTGAAGGACACCGATCTGCCGCCCATCACGCTGCGCAAAGGCCGCAATGCGCTGCTGGTAAAAGTAGATCAGAACCTGGGTGATTGGGTGTTTAAGCTGCGGGTGTTGAACGCGGATGGCTTGTTAATGCGAGATGCGGTGGCGAAGCTGGGGCCGAGCTAACGTATAATGCTGCTATCTCCTCGAAGAGTGTTGGTTTCTGAACTCGACCCTGCTCAACCACATTCTTCATCAACTCAACGCATCTTGCGCACTCGTCGCGTCCGTCACATCGAGACTCGAAACCAGCAACGTTCAAAATCTTTACTCTGTTTTCATGTCTGAAACGCCTATGAGTACATCTACCAAAAGCCTGCGTGTCTTAATCGCCGACGACGAATCCATTATTCGCATGGGTCTGCGCACCATCCTCACCGAGATGGGCCACACCGTTTACAGCGCCGCTGATGGCATCGAGGCCGTCTCGCTGGCCGCCCGCGAGCAACCCGATATCGCCTTGCTCGACATTCGCATGCCTTTCCGAGACGGGTTGGACGCAGCCTCCGAAATTCTCAAGAACCGCCCCATCCCCATATTGATTTTGACAGCCTACAACGAAAGCGCTTTGCTAGACCGCGCCACCGCGCTGCCGGTACAAGGCTATCTCGTCAAACCTGTTAAACGCGATGACCTGGTGGCGCAAATGCGGGTGGCCATGGCGCAGTTCGGCCAAAGCCGCAACTTAACCGAGAAGGTCGACGAGCTGGAAGAAAAGCTCACCGCCCGCAAACTCATCGAACGCGCCAAAGGCGCGTTAATGAAAACTGGCGCAGGCGAAGAAGAGGCCTATCACCAAATTCAGATGGCCGCCCGCAGCCGCCGCACCACCATGAGCAAGGTGGCGCAAGAAGTTATTGATAAGGGCAAGCTGTAGGAAGAGATTGGAGATTTGCAATCTCTAATCTCCCCCCAGTTCGGCTATCACGCGAGCCATATCTTCTGGGATGGGCGCGTATAGTTTGATAGCCTTCCGCGATGAAGGCTGTTCAAAACTAAGTTCGCTGGCATGCAGCATGTGGCGCGGCGTCAGCGTTTTGCTCAACGCATTGTTGCGCGTTGCGCCATACAACGCATCCCCCACCAGCGGAAACCCAATTGAGGCAAAGTGCACACGGATTTGATGCGTGCGGCCTGTTTGTGGGTAAATCCGCACGAATGAATACGTTGCAGGTTGCAAGTTGGCAGGTTGCAGGTTCGCAGGTTGCTGTGAACCTGCAACCTGTAACCTGTTACCTGTTACCTTAAAAACTTCCTGCACTGCATACTCCGTCAGCGCCTCGCGCCCGCCAGAGACAACGGCCATGCGTTGGCGGTTGGAGGGGTCGCGGGCAATGGGTTTGTTGATGAGGCCGCGATCCGGCTCGACGCGCCCCACGCACAACGCCACATACGTTTTTTTGATGGTGCGCGCTTTGAACTGCGCTTGCAGCGCCCTGTAGGCTGCATCGGTCTTGGCGACCAGCAGCACCCCGCTCGTCTCTTTGTCCAGGCGGTGCACAATGCCGGGGCGTGCGTCATCGCCCACATCCGAGATGGTGGGCGAGTAGGCCAGCATGGCGTTGACTAATGTGCCGCTGCGGTTGCCCGCCGCCGGGTGCACCACCATGCCCGCCGGTTTGTTGATGGCGATCACGTCGTCATCTTCGTATAGCACGTTGAGTTGAATCGCTTCGGGCTGCGGCAGCGCTGGCTCGGCATCGGGCATCTGCACGCTGATGGCATCGCCGCGATTGACGCGGTAGCTGGCGTCACGCGGTGCGCCGTTCACCTGCACGCGTTGCTGCTCAATCAAGCGTTGCGCGGCGCTGCGGCTAATGCTGGCAAACAGCGAGGCAACGACTTTGTCGAGGCGGTCGGATTTGGTGGCGGGGGCGGTTTGGGTGGGCATGGTACGTTCTCGGAGTCGAGGCTTATGGCAAATACCGATGTGAAGTAACTCACGAATGGTAGCCGCATGCTTTAGCTTGCGCCCCATATATGACTAGCCATACTCAAAGCCTTGTTTCCCAGCGCACGCTTTTCATACAAAGCTCAGTCTAAAGCCTGCGACTACCCGCGATCATTAGACCTCTTGCAAAAGTAGGGGCGTAGCATGCTACGCCCCTACGAACGCCGCGTGCGAATGGACTTTTGCAAGAGGTCTATTTTTCTGTGATGAAGCTCAGCAACAACCGATTCTAACCACACGATGTTGTAACACTGTTGGTAGACCCTAATGTTCTCTGAATTCGATCCAGTCGCGTT
>JAYTNY010000808.1:0-15061 GCA_043748055.1 Roseobacter sp. | reverse complement strand
TCTGCCAACTGCTTTGCAAGGCCAGCAGCGTTTGGGCAGATGGGGCGGCATACAGAATTTTGGGCTGAGCAATATCCACGCTCTCATTCACGCTCAGCTTCTGGGTTAAGTTCGCGTTCACCGAGCGCAATCCATTGGCAACCGCCGCCGCCTGCGCATCCTCCTTCAGCAAAAATTCGCGGAACAGCTTGGCCGCCGCTTGTCTCTCTGCACTCGCCGCATTGCTGATGCAGGCCGGATGCGTCGCCATAATCGTCCCCTCAAACGGATAGATCGGCACAATTAATGGGTCGCCCGCGCCATATTGCAGCACGGTGCTTTCGTACATGGCCGCCGCGCCCAAGTACTGTACGCCGCGCTTGCGCATCGTCTGCCCCAGCGCATCCGGCGACGCGCCAAACACCGCCACGCTCCCCTCGAACGCGGCCAACGAGGCCTGCACAATCGGGTCTTTGATCTCGGCTTCGGTCAGCGGTGCCGCGCTTTGCTTCGCGGCCTGCATCACCGCCAACAACGCGCTGGCCCCGCTGCCAGAGAGGCCCGGATGGGCATGCGCCAGCCGCAACGTCTTGCCATATTGCCCGCCGCTGTAATAGCGCCACGCCGCTTCGTCGGCGGCCAGGCTGCTCACATCCAGCCAGCCCAGCTTGCGCGTGGGCCAGCCGAGGGATTCTGCGAGCGGTCGCCACATCGCAATCACCAGCGGGCTTTGCGCCATGCTTACGCAGTCGCCCTTAAAGGCCGTGTTGCCCTTCGCGGCCAACACATCGGCCCACACCTCGTTGTCAGGAATCCACACTGCTGTGTCATCGGGCGTAGTCATCGCGCCTACTGCTTCGCCCGCCTCCACAAAATTAATTTTTACAAAGGTTGGCTTGCCATCGGCGGTTTTGGCTTTGCTAGCGTTGAACTTGAGGGCGACATCGCTCAGCCATTGCATCAAGCTCGTGTTCGCCACCACGTTCACCACAGTGGCGTTGCTGGGTATTGCATCGGGGTTTGGCTCGGCACTGTCACAGGCCGCCAGCGCCATCAACAAGGCCAAACACAGACCAAAGAATTTATTTTTCATGTCAGCCATCAGCGTTATCGTCCCACTGTAATCAACGTCATCTCCACAAAGCGGTCTTCGGCCTGCAGGTCTGCATCCTCGGTCTCCCAGTGGCTTTCTGGCGGCAGCGTCGAATCCACAATAAAACGTGCCTTGTCCAGACCCAGCGAGGCCAGATAGTCCACCACGCTCTGTGCGCGGGCCTGCGCAAATTCTTTAATCTGCGGCTCGGTATACGTGCCCTTCGGTCCCGGCCATGCACTGCTACCTTTGACGCGCAAGAACAAGCCCACGCTTTGCTGCAACGTCGGCACCACGCAGTCATCCAGAATGCGGCGGCTCTCCAACGTCAGCGTGGTGCTCTCGGGCAAGAACGTAAATCGGCGGCACGGCAACACCGCCAACGTCGCGGCATCTTGCGTGTTCACCTTCGCCCCGCTCAAGTCCAACTTGTTGCCCATCGAAAACGTTTGGTTGATGAGCTTGCCGTTGGGCTGCAGCTGGGTGTTCTGCGAGGCGGCTGCTACAAAGCGCGGATCTACTAAATCTTCAACGCGGTCGCTCACGCTTTGCGTGCCTGCCGTGGCCCAAATCCGGCGGCTAATGTTCATGCGGTTAAAAATCGGCGTCGGGTCGCGCATTACAAACGCGTTGCTGCCCAAATCACCTTGTGCAATTCTTTCTAATTGTGCGCGTAAATCTGATGGCGTGCGCACTTCGCTCCAATCGTTGTAGCCCCATTTCACAATGTGCTGCGCCGCCGCATCAAAATTTTCAGCTTGGTCTTTCAACGCATCGAACCACGCATCATGAAAAGCCTGCACCACCTGCGGCTTGTCTTTAATCGCCTGGCGCGAGGTAATAATGACATCCACGATGATGCGCAGTTGGCTCGTTGTAATCAGCGGCGTACCCCCACCCTGCTTGGCCCGCGAGAGCTGCGGCTCCCAGGCGCTCACCGCATCGGCCTTGCCCTCGTTAAACAATTTCACCGCGTCGTCGGGTGTGTCGGCGGGCACCAGCGTCACATCAAACTTCGGGTTCAAGCGCGCTATCGAGAGCACATAGCTCATGTAATACTCGGCACTACTGCCCGAGACAAACGCAATCCGCTTGCCTTTCAAATCGTTCAGCGTGGCGATGTTGCGGGCGAACATGCCATCGCCGCCCGCGCTCTCATCTACGATAGCGGTCATCACGCCGTTGCCACTGGTCGCCACCGCGTCCAGCGTGTTCAAGTCGCAATCCCATTTGCCATTCTTCACCAACGCGTCACGCTGTTCTTCGGTCAGCTCAAACTCTGGGTGATTAGGCAACTGCAACGGCACAATGCCCAGGTGAAAGCCATGCTCAATGTCTTTGCCGCTCTGCTGAATTTGGGCCAACGTTAAAAACGACGCAAACGCATCGGTGCCGCAGATGAACACAGGCTTGCCATCCCCAGCCTTGTAGTTCGGCCCAAACAACGGCATGGGCGATTTAAGATCAACCGTCACATCGGATGGCGCTTGCGTAAGCGCTACCGTCGGCGTGGGCTTTACGCTTGGGTTCACATTGCGCCCAGTCAGCATGTTGATGGCAAAGCCACCCCCGACCACCAACACCGCCAGACCCACAATCAGAAAAAACAAATTACGCGTGCGATTCATTCTTGCTCTCCTTCTCCTCGTACGTTTTGAACACCGCAAAGCATCCTGAGCGTTCGGCGCAGTGCCGCGTCGAAGGATGCGCTCTATGTCGAGCTTGGCTAGCAAAGTTCCGCCGCGTCCGCATCCTTCGACTACGCTCAGGATGCTCTTCGATATGGTCAATTCCGTGCGCTCAAGTTGCTGCGGTAAATCTCGTCCATCGCCGCCGCTGTGTCCTCAAGTTGGCGCACTTGCTCCAACATATCGGTTTGTAGGCGTTGCGCGCGGCTGCTGGTCACATCCTTGCTGCCCAGCAACTTGGCTTGCATATACACCGTGCCCATCGCCGAAAGCGTGTTGTCCAGTTGCAGGCGGGCTTTGCCCATTGTGTCGCGCAAATGGCTCAACGCCTCAAACTGAGATTGCTTCATGCTAATGGTCTTGTCCAAATCATCCTGAAGCGCAGCCGACAAGTTTCTGGCGCGCTGATTCTGATACTCCGTTAATTCTTTGGGCACGCTCTGCAAATCGCGGGCAATGATCGGGTCGTTCTGATACACGTCTAAGCCCTGCGCCAACCGATAAATTTGGGCGATCCAATCTTCCATGCCGCGCACGGCGTCCATCAGCTTGTCATCGTGCACGTCTTCACGGCGCTCAATCTCTTCCACAATTCGGTGGCGGTAATCCAGCGCCTTTAGCAATTTCTGGCGCAGCTCCGGGTTGCCCAACTGCTTCGCATCAAACTGCTCCTCAAACATTTTGTTGATGACGTGGCGATAGAACTTCTGGTCTTTGAGCGTGCTAAAAACGATAGCGCTTTCACCTACCGCGCCAAACAGCAACCACATCCACCAGGTTCCGGGCATCCATTGCGCACCCAGCGCCGAAAGCCCGGCGCAAATAATAGAGAGCGCCAACACCACTGCACTTTCGGGCCGAAAGATGGCATACGAGAGCACATACTTGCGCACCCGCGCCTTCATGCGGTCAGTCACAGAGCCTTCGGGGGTGGTGCGGTTGGTGGAGCTAAATACGGGTTTGTGGTTCACGGTGAATGCGTGCATTAAAGCATCGGGTCACACGGTAGCAAATCGTTCCCACCGCCGCGTCTCTAAAAGGAAGCCCAGTGCCAATGGGGCGACACAATACACCAGCGTCCAGCCCAGGTTAATCGAATCCGGTGCCAACCACTTCAGCGCGGCATAACTGCCACCAAAACCGCCTATCGCGATAAACGCCGTGGCGCATTCCGCCCACATTGTCCCTGGCTTCAACTTCATCTTTGCCACAAGAAAGTTTGCCAGCCAACGGCCAGCGCCAAAGAGCAGCGGGCTAATCCAAATAAATGCGGCCTTGCCTCGCAACACCTGTGGCACGCCACCTGCCCACTTGAGAATAAAGATGAGCGCAGGAACAATGAGTGAAGATAGCGCAAAGCAAACCGCAGACAGAATAAGCGTTGAAAGTGAATCACCAAAGGGGCTTGCCAACGACACATTCCAACGAGCTTCGCAGGCTTTGCACAACAATTCCCCATCCATGTTGTTTACACGGCGGGTAGAAATAGAAGCACCGCAAGATTTGCAAACGGATGCTGCAACGTCTGTTGTCGCGTTAGCACCTAATTCATGTTCGGCAAGAAGGTTACGGTTGCGACGATTTCGATTGCGGTGATGGAGAGATCGTTTTGCCATAAGTTGGCTACGAGCCTACTCGCACGTTATCGCTATCGCTCGACATCTACATGACATTGGCCGTCCAATGGATAAGCGACACCGAAAAATAAAGGTGCCAGGCACTTGCGCTCTGAAGCGCAGCGATTCTGATCGCCAGTGCCTGGCACCAACTAAGGGAAACTATGTCGCTAGGAATGTATGCCGCTACAACCCCGAAGCCAACAGCGTAATTTCAACATAGCGATCTTCCGCTTGCTTTGCCAAGTCCGTAGTCTCCCAATGATCTTGGGGTGGCAGTGTCCACTCCACCACAAACCGCTCGCGGGCAACGCCTTGCGCCACCAGAAACGCCACAATCGAATCGGCACGTTGTTTGGCAGTGCCTTCTACCTGGGCCTGCTTGTAAGCGCCCTTGGGGCCAGGCCATGCCGATGAGCCTTTGATGCGCACATACAAGTTCACGTTCTGTTGCAACACGCGCAGCGCACAACTGGTTAATTCTTGTTGTGAAGCAGGTTGAAGCTGAACCGAGTTCGGCACAAACTCGAAGCGTGAGCAGGGCAATGTAGCCACCGTGCGCGCACTCGTAATGGCATCGGGTTGAGCGGGCGCGACGGCTGCTGTGACAGCCGTTGTCGCGGCCACCGTCGTGGTTACATCGGTTGATGCTTGAATCGGTTGAAGTGTGCGCCCCAACGAGAAACTGTTGTTTACAAATTTGTTCGGCGCGTTCAAATCAACTTGCACCGAGCGAGCCGAGGCCTGCACAAACTCCGGGTTCACAATCGCTGTTACGTCGCCACCCGGCACTGGGTGGCCCGCCGCCGCCCACAGGTTGCGCGCCTGCAACAACCGGCTAATGATGGCCGACACGTTCGAGAACGCCCGCACGTTATCCGCCAAATTCGCCTGCGCCACGCCATCTAGCAAAGTGCGCAAGTCGTCCTCTGCGGTGTCTGCTTGCACGCCCAAAAAGTCGTTGTTGCCCCACTGCGCTATCTGCTTGGCGGCGGTGCCGAAATCGGTCTCTTGTTGCGCCAACGCCTCGAACCACGCGTCGTGGAAGAGTTGAATCACTGTGCGCTTGCTCTGCATAGCCTGCCGCGACATCACGATGCCGCCCAAAATAGAGCGGAACTCTTTGGAGCTGGCCAGCATCTGCCCACCACTCTTCTCGGCATCAAAGATCACCGGCGTCCAACCGGCGACGACATCCGCCTCTTCTTTGTTAAAGGTCTCGATGGCCGCGCCCTGATTCGGCTGCGGCAGCAGCGTCACATCTTTGGGTGTCAGTTGCACGGTGGCCAGCAAATCCTGCACAAAGTATTCGCTGGGGCCATCGGCCTCAAACGCGATGCGCTTGCCCTTGAGATCGTTGAGCGACGCGACGTTGCGCGCCCAAAGCTGGTCGCCGCCTGCGCTCTCGTTGATGAAGGTGGTCAGCACACCGGGGTCTTCCAGTGCGATCAAATCAAACGTGGTTAGCAGGCAATCCAGCGTGCCATTCTGCAAGGCATCCGTGCGTTCTTTGGCCGTTACAACGTAGTTCTCGTTGAGGTAGAACGGGACGATGCCGAGGTGGAAGCCGTGTTTGACATCCAGCCCTGCAATCTGAATCTGCTGCAAGACGTAATCTGCCGAGAAGGCGTAAGCCCCGCAAGTGATGCGACCCAAGCCGTCATTCTCTTTGTAGCTCGGTCCCCAGATCGGTTTCAATCGTTCGGTTTGCGCGGCTGCTGCCGGGGCAGCCTCAGTCGGTGCGGTCTCAGCAACAACCGTCGCATTGGCTTGCGATGCGGCAGCATCTTGTGGTTTGGCTGCCACTGCCGTGACAGCAAGTGTTGTAGCTGCGGGCGCGGTATTGGCATTCGGCCCAAACGTAACGTTCACCTGTGGCCCATATCGAAATAGGGCGGCCCCGCCCAACGCCAGCAGCCCGGCCCCAACTAACCCAACAAATGCGAGTCGTGTCCCTTTCATAATCCCCTCTAATCTTTATAAGTAACGATATTGCCGCGATGCTAAAAGTTACGCGACTTCAATCGTTGTTTCGGAAACGTTAACGTAGTGGAAGAGCCGATCTACGGAGCGATAACAACGATCTAACTCTTCCAGTTGTTCAATCAACGTACGGCGCAATTTGTGAACAAATTCTGTGTCCAGGCTGCTGGTGCGCAGCGAAGCAATTTGGACGTGAATATCGTTGGCCGTAGACAGTGTCTCCTTCAATTGCACCTTCGCACCCAGCACGCTTTTCTTGACCTCACGAAACATCTCCAAGTGAAAATCGTCCATCAGCACTTCGGTATCTTCCATCGTCGCCAAAGAAGAAGTGTACTCTTCAAACGAATCCATCGACGCGGGCTTGGCTGCGCGCAGTTCGATGAGTCGGCGCAAGTAATCCACAATCTTGGGGTCTTTGAGAAAAGTGTCCAGGCTAAAGGCGACGTTGTAGACGCTGGTGACCCACTCGTCCATATCCACCAGCACCATGCCCAGAGGCGCATTCAGTTGGTTCACCTCACGGAAGACCAGCTTGTGATATTGCAAGGCTTCCTGCACCAGCTTTTGCAGTTCGGGCGTGCGCAACTTGTTTGTGCTGAATTGCTCGTAGAACAACTCGGTTAGCACTTGTTGCTTATAACGCCCATCCCGAGCGGCCGAGAAGAAGATGATGCCCACGCCAATGACGCCAAACAGCAACCACACCCACCAGGTAGAGGGATACCAGAAAATTTTGAGCAGGCACAGCCCAGTCATGAGAATGGAGAATGCTATGATTGCGCCGGTCTCAGGGCGAAAGAAAACATGCGACCAGATTTTCTTCCTAGCTCGGTTCAAAACCTCGTTCCGGTCCAACTTAACGACGTAGTTGCGTTGCATAACTAGCTTTAATTAGCCTCCATAAATTACTTTGTGTTACTTTACGCCACTTTCGCGCCATATCTCAACGAATCTTAACGAATCTTAACGAATCTTAACGAATCTTAACGAATTGAATCGAATATTGAAACGAATCAGCCATGTCAGTCTATATCTTTTCGCTAGAAACTTCCTGTGATGAGACGGCAGCGGCGGTGATACGCGATGGGCGTTACATTCAGTCCAATATTGTCGCATCTCAAGCAGAAATCCACCAGAAATATGGGGGCGTTTTCCCAGAGATGGCGTCTCGGATGCACATTGAGAGCATTACGGTTGTTATAAAGCAGGCGTTGGCAGAAGCCAAACTGACTTGGGGCCAGATTAGCGCCGTGGCTGTAACCAAAGGGCCTGGGCTACCAGGATCGCTGGTGGTGGGCGTGAATGCAGCCAAAGGCATTTGCCTTGCAACAGAATTGCCTTTGATTGGAGTAAATCACCTCGAAGGCCACATTTATTCGCATTGGTTGGTCGAAAGTAACGCGCATCTCTTCTCTACAACAATTTCGCCCTTCCCGCTTATCGTGCTCATCGTCAGCGGCGGCCACACCGAGCTGGTGTTGATGCGCGACCATGGCCAATACGAGCTGATTGGGCAAACGGTGGACGACGCAGCAGGCGAAGCCTTCGACAAAGTGGCACGGGCGCTAAAGCTCGGCTACCCCGGTGGCCCAGCTATCCAAAATGCGGCCCAGCAGGGCAACCCACACCGCTTCAAGTTCAGCCGCCCGCGCGTGGGTGCAACCGGGCTGCGCGGCGTGCAGCGTTCTTTTGATGGCGTGTTCGACTTTTCATTCAGCGGCACCAAGACCTCGGTGTTGCAGTTGATTCAGCAGTCCAACATCGGCCAAAACATAAACGAGGGGTTACTCTCGCCACGTGTGCCCGTCAACGACATCGCCGCCAGCTTTCAGGAAAACGCGGTGGATTGGCTAATCGAAAAGACCGCCCGCGCCGCCGAGGCCTTTGGTGCAAAGGCCGTGCTGGTGGGCGGCGGCGTCTCGGCCAATGCCCTGCTGCGCGAGCGCATGACCGCTGCCATCAACCTGCCCGTGTCCTTCCCACCGCTGGCCCTCTGCACCGATAATGCCGCCATGATCGGTGCCGCCGCGCACTACGCCTACCTGCGCGGCGTGCGCGATGGGCTGGATATGGATGTGGTGCCGGATTTGCAACTTGGATAGCTAACAGTTATCAGTTGTCAGTCATCAGTTTTCAGTCGAAAGGCGGCAACTGGCAACTGACAACTGACAACTGACAACTTTATGGAATACGAAGTCATCATTGGAATGGAAACGCACATTGAGCTGGACACGCACAGCAAAATGTTTTGTGGCTGCTCGGCTCAGTTTTTTGGTGCCGAGCCCAACACGAATGTGTGTCCCACCTGTGTGGGCATGCCCGGTGCACTACCGGTCATTAACAAGACGGCGGTGGAATATGCCATGCAGGTGGGGTTGGCGCTGAACTGCCAGGTAGCCACGCACACGTTTTGGGAGCGCAAGAGTTATTGGTATCCCGATTTGCCAAAGGGCTACCAGATTACGCAATACCAATACCCCATGAACTACGACGGCTTTATCGACGTAGATGTGCGCGATTTGAGCAGCGGCAACTGGACGGAAGAAAGCTATAAGCACCGCGTGCGCATTCGGCGGGCGCATTTGGAAGAGGACACCGGCAAATTAGTCCATAGCGGCAAGAAGAGCCTAGCCGATTACAACCGCAGCGGTGTGCCGTTGCTGGAGGTGGTGACCGAAGCGGATATTCACAGCGCCGACGAGGCCTATGCCTACCTCAGTGCGCTGCGAGACATTGTGCGTTACTTGGGCGTGAGCACTGGCGACATGGAGAAGGGCGCCATGCGCTGCGAACCCAACCTGAGCCTGCGCCCCAAGGGCAGTGATGCGTTTGGCACAAAGGTCGAGATCAAAAACCTGAACTCGTTGCGCGCAGTGCGAGACTCGATTGCGTATGAGATCAAACGCCAGACCGCCTTGCTAAACAGCGGCGGCGCGGTGGAACAGGTAACGCTGGGCTGGGATGATGTGAAAGGCGTAACCGTGATGCAGCGCAAGAAAGAGGACGCGCACGACTATCGCTACTTCCCCGAGCCAGACTTGCCGCCGTTGGATGTGGGCGAAACCTGGCTGAGCGAGATTCGTGCCCGCGTGCCAGAACTGCCGCTACAAAAGCAATCCCGCTACCAAAGCGTGTTGGGGCTGGGTGCGTATGACGCGACCGTGCTGACGGCCGATCGCGGGGTGGCGGAGTGGTTTGAGCGCGTGGTGGCGGCCCTCACCCCTCCGTTGGCATCAGGCCATCGGCCCCCTCTCCCAGAGGGAGAGGGGCTTAAGAGCAAGGCAAAGACTGCCGCCAACTGGATTACCAGCGAGGTGTTTCGGTTGATGAAGGCAGAGCAGATTGTTGACCTCAGCGAGATCAAGGTGCAGCCAGAGGGGCTGGCCGAGTTGATTGGGCTGGTGGATGCGGGCACGATTAACAACAATACGGCTAAGCAGGTATTTGAAGAGATGTTCAAGACCGGCGCACATGCGAAAGCGATTGTGGAAGCAAAAGGCCTGGTGCAAGTGAGTGATGTGGGCGCGCTGCAAAAAATTATTGATGACGTGATTGCCGCCAACCCCACACCCGTGCAGCAATATTTGGGCGGGCAAGAGAAGCTATTTGGGTTCCTGGTGGGCCAAGCCATGAAGGCGACGAAGGGCAAGGGCAATGCACAACTGATTAACCAGTTGTTGAAGGATGCGGTGGAGAAACAACGAAGTTAAATGGGCGTAGATACTAAGACATGGGCGTTGGCATTAGTTGGCACAGCTCGCCACGAATTCACCACGCTGATTGCACGCATTCCCTTGGATCAACGCAACACAGTTGGGATGCTGAAGCAATGGTCATCAAAAGATGAGCTGGCTCATTTGGCTTATTGGATCGAGGTATTTGCCCACAACATTCAAGCCTGCCACAAGGGGCAGTCTTTGATTGACACCCGTGACTATCTTGCTATGAACGACAAGGCTTGGCAAACACGCAAAGATTGGGCGTGGGCTGACATTGAAACCAATTTATCAGGTGTTTTAGCGAATGTTGAACAACAGATCAAAGAGTTGAGCAACGAAGACTTGACTGAACCACAACGACTCACCCTTGAGGCTGATCGGAAATCGCCACGTCCGCTCGTCCGAAGCCTTATCTACGAGGTTATTGACCATCCACTCCATCACTTCATGGGTATCTCTAAAAGGTTGGGAGATAAGGCACAAACCAATGCAATGCTCAAACGCATGCTGCAAGTGATGAGCGTGCCTGGTACATCAAAGTGGTCGGCGACAACACGGAACACGATAAAGCGATATGCTGCTTGAGGCATTAAGTATTCCCGCCGGTGCGTGCGTGGCCATGGTGGGCGCGGGCGGCAAGACCACGCTGTGTTGGCGGCTGGTGCAAGAGCTGGCAACGCTGGGCCAGCGCGCCATCTTCACCACCACCACCAAGATTTGGCGATCAGCGGATGGTGCGTTTGATTGGGAGTGGATTGCACAAAAGGTGCCAAGCATTTCGGAGATGTCCGGCCCCTGGCACACAGCCTGCCTCGCCAAAGCCATCGAAGGCGAAGTCAACAACACGCCTATCAACGGCTCGTTCATGCCGGTAGTTCAAACCAAACTGATGGGCTTTGCGCCCGCTGAGATTTGCGAGTTTCGCCAATCCCTAATTACCAATCCCCAATCCCCAATTACCCTCATCGTCGAAGCCGACGGCGCACGCGGCTTGCGACTCAAAGCGCCCGGCGAGGGTGAGCCGCTGATTCCACCTTGTGCCGATGTGGTGTGCGTGTTGGCGAACCTGGATGCGTTGGGCCGCCCACTGGATGACCGCATCGCCCACCGCGTGAACTTGGTTGCTAGCCTGACAAAGACTATGCCGGGCAGCATTATTACTGCGCCGTTGGTAGCTGCGCTGCTAACACATGCCGAGGGTGGGTTGAAGCACATTCCGCCCTCGGCGCGCAAAATTGCGGTGCTGACGCAGCACAGCGCAAACGCCATCCACCCCGATGCTGATGACTTGATGCAAGCGTTGGTGCGGGGTGGGTTCGATGAGGTTGTGACGATTGCGCCGAGGGCAGATGCTGCGATTCTAGGGACGACATCCCTCAGAGGGATGTCGTCCCTGATGGCTTGATTCAGTTGAAATCCTGCTCACTCATCCACATATCTGGCTTTGCCAGCACATGCGCTTGTGCTAACCGTTTATGCCCGCCAAACCAAGCCAGTACAGCATCTCGTTGAAGCTGCGTCGCGCCCTAGCTCATCAGCGTTGCATATGACGAATGCGGCCATTCCGAAAATTCCTTCACAAAACCATGTTTCTGCGGGTTTAGATGAATGTAGGCAATGACACGTGTGAAATACGCATCGCTTGCAATGTGCTGACGATGAAATGGGCGCTCAAACAAGCCACCTGTGCGCTGATAGGTTTTGTTGATAGCAGCGGTGTAGGCCTTGAATAGATTGGCAAATCCTTGACTGATGGGTGACAGACCGCCATGTTCCGTCTTGCTGTCGGACGCAGTTTCTTTAACCTTAATCAGCAGGTGAAAATGATTGCGAAGCAGACAATAAGCAAATGTATCGGCCACCGGCAAGATATGCAGCGTATAGAGATGCAGGAAATAGCCATAGTTACGCTCCTCGCGAAACAAGTTTTCGCCGTTGATGCCGCGGTTATATATGTGATAACTGCAACCCGGCTGCATAGGTAGCGGATTTGCCATGATCTATTTCTGGGATGAGGGATGACGTCCCTCAGAGGGACGTCATCCCTCATCCCCCCCTTCACTAATCCCTACCCCGCGCCTTCCGCAAATCCACCGGGGCAGCATTCGGCTCGGCGCGGCCTGCACGAATGTTGGATCGGCGGTTTACATCCACCTGGCCTTTCACACGTAACGGCAAGCCATACAGCGTAATAAAGCCATCTGCATCGGTTTGGTCATACACATCGTCGCTCATAAACGTGGCCAGGTCTTCTCGGTAGAGCGAGTAGTTGGCTTTGCGGCCCACCAGCGTGGCATTGCCTTTGTACAGCTTGATGCGGCTCACGCCGGTCACATCGCGTTGGGTCACGGCCACAAAGGCTTGCAGCGCATCGCGTAGCGGGGTAAACCACTTGCCGTTGTAGACCAGATCAGCATAGCGCAGCGCCACAATTTGTTTGAAGGCGTTCGTCTCGCGGTCCAGCGTTAATTCTTCCAGGCCTTGCTGCGCCGCGCGCAAAATCGCGCCGCCGGGGGTCTCATACGCGCCGTGGCTCTTCATGCCCACCAAGCGGTTCTCCACCAAATCAGCCCGCCCAACGCCGTGCCGCGCACCCAGCAAGTTTAAGGTGCGGATGAGATCAGATGCGCGCATATCCTGCCCGTTAATCTTCTTGGGCATGCCGCTGATGAATTCAATCTCGACATACTCCGGCTCGTCGGGCGCATCTTCGGGTGCGCGGGTTAGCAGCCACATGGCTTTGTCTGGCTCCAGCCATGGGTCTTCCAAGCGCCCGCCCTCGTGGCTCATGTGCCACAGGTTGTCGTCGTCGCTGTAAATATCCTCGGCGCTTTCGCTGATGGGAATGTTGTGCGCGCGGGCGTAGGCCAGCGCATCCTCACGGCCTTTCAGATGCCACTCGCGCCAGGGCGCAATCACCTTCAGATCGGGGTCGAGGGCCATGTAGCTGAGTTCGAAGCGCACTTGGTCGTTGCCCTTGCCGGTGCTGCCATGCGCCACCGCGTCCGCGCCCTCGCGCTCGGCAATATCCACCTGGTGCTTGGCAATTAAGGGCCGCACGATGCTGGCCCCCAGCATGTATTTGTGTTCGTAAATTGCGCCGCTTTGTATTAGCGGGAACAAATATTCAGTCGCAAACTCCTCGCGCAAATCTTCGATGATGACTTTGCTGGCCCCACCCGCCAGCGCCCGCTCTTTCACAATCTCCAAATCGTCTTGCTGGCCCACGTTGGCGATAAAGCAAATCACCTCGCAGCCAAAGGTCTCGCGCAGCCACGGCACGGCGCAGCTTGTATCTAGCCCGCCGCTGTAGGCCAGCACCACTTTCTTTACGTCACTGAATACGTCAATATCTTTCAAATTGACAAATGACGAGTTGCGAGTATCGAGCAATTTGTCGTTCGTCGTTCGCACCTCGTCATCTTCGAGGTCCATCGCCACCGCCACCTCGTCGCAGTTGGCAATCAGCGGGCAGTTCACACAGTCGTGCCACACTTTTTCGGGGAAGTTTTCTTTGGCTTCAATCTCAAAGCCGCACTTGAGAAAAAAATCGATGGCGCGGGTGAGGGCGTAAATCGTGCTGAAGTTGCGGTCACGCGCCGCCTCCACCAAATACGCCACCAGCTTCTGCCCTACACCCATCCCGCGCAAGCTCTTATCCACCGCCAACGAGCGTAGCTCCACAATGTTGGGCGACATGGGCGCAAGCGCGCCGCAGCCCATGACAGAGGGATTAGGGATTGGGGATTGGGGACTGCGTCCTGAGCTTGTCGAAGGGTTGGAGGTTTGCGCGACAATGAAATTTGCGAGGGCGGCGGTGATGCTCTCGATGGAACGCGGCAGCAAGCCACCGCGCCGCGCATCGGCGGCAATGAGGGCATGGATGGCGGGGATGTCGGCGGCTGTGGCAGGGCGAATTTGTATTTCGGTCATTGATTCTCATCAAAACACCCCCGACCCCTAAAGGGGAGTCGTAGAGAAAATCTACGACTCCCCTTTAGGGGTCGGGGGTTCTTAGGCAAACAACATCACACAATTAAGCGGGCAATTGCATCATTTGATTTGCATCTCAATCCATTTCACCGCATTGCCCACGCCATCTTCAGCCGCAATCAACTCACCCAGCTCAGCCGCACGCGTTTGCATCGCGGCATCATGCAGCAATTGGGTTAAGCCTGCCGCCAATGTCTGGGCAGTTAATTTAGAGCGGTGAATGGGTTTTACGCCCACGCCCAACTCGTGTACGCGGCGGCCCCAAAACGGCTGCTCGGCAAAGTGCGGCACGATGAACGTGGGCTTGCCAGCGCGCAATCCCGCCGCCGTAGTGCCCGCCCCACCGTGATGCACGACGCCCGCCACGCGTGGGAACAGCCAACTGTGCGGCGCACCATCAATCACCAACACGTTTGGGGGCGGCTGAACCTCGTTGCCCAAGCTCCACCCTCTCGCCACCACAGCACGCGCACCGGCCCGTGTCACCGCATCAAACACAAGCTGGGCCGAGGCGCGTGGGTCGCTCGTCGTCGCGCTACCAAAGCCAATGTAGACCGGCGTTGGGCCATCCGAGAAAAACTTGCGCAAGCGCTCAAGGGGTTCTGAACCCCTTGAGCGCTGTTGAGTTTCGTTGGAACTCTGAGCGTCTTCATCCAAAAACCAATACCCAGCAACTTGGCTACTCGCAGGCCAATCCGCCGGAACCGGCACCACATGCGGACTGTAGGCGTGAATAGTAGGCAAGCTGTGCCAGACCTTAAAGAACTCGCGCTCGGTGTAGGCGGGCAAGCCCAACTGCGCCCGAAAATCGTCCATGTCGTCACCAAACACGGTGTAGATGGCGTGTTCGCTGGCGTAGCCCATCCACAAATTTAAGATTGAGTTGGCGCGCGGCCTCGGCGCAATGAGCGTGGCAAACCCGGCACGCGTGGGCCGGAAAGGCTGAAACAAAAATCGCAGATACGGAATGCCCATCTTCTGCGCCAC
>JAYTNY010000807.1:0-5769 GCA_043748055.1 Roseobacter sp. | reverse complement strand
ATTTCCTTGCCAAACACAATGCCTTCCGATTTCGCACCCAATTCGATGAGGATCTGGCGATCACTCAACGCAGAGACACGGCCCGATACAAGCTGGTCTTTCTTAGGCGGATCAAAGTTGGTCGTTCGAGAGAGATATTCGCCCAACGAGGCAGAGAAACTCTCCTCCCCCTCCGGCGTTTCGGATTGGGGAGCTTCAAGGTTTTCCATACTACTGGTGACTTAATTCCTTCGGCGTAAAGATGACTAGATTATACCTGAGAGGCGATTCATTTCATTAAATGCCCAGCATTTCACGGCAAATTGCTGTGAATTGCATACAACATCACCCCGGTCGCCACTGCCAAATTCAGCGAATCGCTGCGACCCAGCATGGGGATACGCACCATGTCATTGCATACGTTTTGCAGTTCTGGCGCAAGCCCGCTGCGCTCGCTGCCCATCAACAAAATGATTGGGCTGGTGTAGGCGCAGTCTCGATAATCCATCTCGGCTTTATCCGATGTGCCCACTACCTTAAATTGATTTGTCTTTTGCCACGCAATGAACTCTTCGTAGCTGGCCTTTGCCAATTGCTGCGAGAATGCCGCGCCCATGCTGGCCCGCAGCGCGCTGGGGTCGTATGGGTCGGCGGCCTGCCCCAGCAGAATCACGCCCGTCGCACCTACGGCATCGCTCGTCCGCAAAATGGTGCCGATGTTGCCGGGGTCTTGGGGTGAATCGAGTGCGATGAAAAATAACGAGTTGCGAATGTCGAATGTCGAAAGCGTATGCCAGCGTTGTTTAACAACTGCGGCAATGCCTTGTGGGCCTTGCTTCTCCGAAAGGCTTTCAAACACATCGCTGGTTACTTCGGTGATGGATACATTGCGCATGCGTTGTGTTTGCACCAGTTCATTCGCAAAATCGCTTTTGAGTAACTCTGGTGCAACGATGAGCGATTGAATCTCGGCATCCAGTTGCGCGGCCTCGCCCACAATGCGAATGCCCTCCAGAAAGCACAAGCCTGTGCGCTCGCGCTCTTTGCGGTCACGCAGGGCGCGAATGCTTTTGATGGCGGGGTTGTTGCGGCTGGAGATGAGCATGGTTAAGATGCGGATCGCACAAATATAACCGAGGAGCCTCATGAAAATTCATCGTCTGTTTTTGTTGTCCGTCTTGTTCGCGTTGCTTGTTGCGTTGCTTGTGTTGATGGGTTTGCAACTCACCCCGTCGCGCGCCCAATCCAACCCAACCCTGCGCGTAGCCATAAAGCCGTTAACGCCGTTTGTGATGAAACAGGGCGAGGCCTACACCGGCTTTAGCATCGATTTGTGGAACGCCATTGCCCAGCGCAACCACTGGCAAACCGAATTTGTATGGCACGAGACGGTGAAAGACTTGCTGAGTGCGGTGCAGCAAGGTCAGGCCGATGTGGGCATCGCAGGCATCAGCATGACGCCAGAGCGCGAGACGCAACTGGATTTCTCGCACCCCATGTTTAACGCCGGGTTGCAAATTATGGTGTCTGAGCAAGGGGATTCAAGCTGGCGCAGATATTGGGGCGTGTTGTTCAACCCAGATTTGATGCGCATCATCTTGGTCTTGTTGTTATTGATTTTGGTGGCTGGTCACATTGTTTGGCTGGTGGAGCGCAACACCAACCCGGAGTTTCAACACGGCTATGCGCGCGGGGTATGGGAGGGCATCTGGTGGGCGGCGGTGACAGTGGCAACGGTGGGCTATGGCGACCGCACACCCAAAGGCATTGCAGGCCGCCTGTTCGCCATTCTCTGGATGTTTACCGGCATCATTCTCGTCGCCAACTTCACAGCGGCGGTCACGTCAAATCTCACGTTGCAAGAAATTCGCGGCAACATTGGCGGCATTGCGGATCTACCCGGCAAGCGCGTGGCGACGGTAGAAGGTAGCACGGCCTCAAGCTATCTGGATGCGCAGGGTGTGACGCACCAGCGCGTGAAGACGATTGAAGAGGCGTATGTCCTGATCGAGACGCAGCAACTGGACGCGATTGTGTATGACTCACCGGTGCTGCAGTACCACGCGGCCAAAGCGGGGCAGGGCAAGGTGCGGGTGGTGGGCGCATTGCTCAAGCCAGAAGAATACGGCATTGCCCTGCCCGCTGGCAGCCCCATCCGCGAGGACATAAACCGGGCGCTGCTGGCCTTGCAGGCGGATGGCACTTATGGGCAACTGCACGCGCGCTGGTTTGGGGAATAGCGGTAAAATTTTAGGCATCGGCAACGACGCAAGATGTGTGTTGGATGCGTTTACAGAGAGCCAGCGGCAGGTGTGAGCTGGTAACGACATTAAATACACGTCCACTTGCAGAGGCTCGCTGCGATGAGCAGCGCGGAGTGAATCCACGTTATCGGATTGAGAGGTTAGTCAATTAGTAATTGGTAATTGGTAATTGGTAATTGGTTGATTTGCGCAAGTGAATCCAACTAATGACTGACAACTGATAACTGACAACTGATAACTTACAAATTCAGGTGGCACCACGAACGCCCTTCGTCCTGAGCGATGAAGGGCGTGTTTTATTTTCCAGTTGGAGTTGGAGTTGGAGAAATCTTCCAACTCCAACTCCAACTCCAACTTCAGGAGGCCCATGTTAGACATCAATTTGATTCGCAGAGAACCAGAGACCGTGCGCAAGGCGTTGCAAGACCGCGTGATGGAGACTGAGCCATTGGAGGCGGTGCTGGCTTTGGATGTGCAGCGCCGCGAGATTTTGACGCAGAGTGAGACGCTGCGCGCCACGCGCAACACGGTGAGCAAGGAGATTGGGCGCATCAAAGACGAGGCTGAGCGCGAGGCGAAGAAGGTCGAGATGCGGGGGGTGGGCGACCAGATCAGCACGTTGGAAGTGGAGCTGAACAAGGTTGAGGCGCAGCTCAACGAACTGATGGCGGGCATGCCTAATCTTGTTGACCCACGCGTGCCGCCGGGGCCAGAAGAAAATTTTAAGATTCTGCGCACGGTGGGGGAGCCAAAGCAATTCGACTTTGAGCCAAAAGAACATTGGGTGCTTGGCCCGGCCTTGAACATCATTGATTTTGAGCGCGGCGTAAAGTTGAGTGGTAGCCGGTTCTATGTGCTGAACGGGCTGGGCGCGCGGCTGCAACGCAGCATCATCAACTTCTTTTTGGATTTGCGCTTGCAGCAGGGGTACGAAGAGCGTTATCTGCCGTTTATGGTGAGGGCGCAGACGCTGTATGCGGCGGGGCAGTTGCCCAAGTTCAAAGACAACCAGTTTCACGATGCTGAGGAAGATTACTGGATGGTGCCAACCGCCGAAGTGCCGCTGACCAATTTGCATGGCGATGAAATTTTGGACATCGAAGAGTTGCCCAAAAATTACTGCGCCTACACGCCCTGCTTCCGGCGCGAGCGCATGAGCGCGGGCAAAGATGTACGCGGCATCAAGCGCGGCTTTCAGTTCGACAAGGTCGAGATGTATATGCTCACCAAGCCCGAAGACAGCGAGGCGGCGCACCTGAAGTTGCTGGCCGATGCGGAGGAGACGCTGGTGCAACTGGGGCTAACCTATCGCGTCAAGCTGCTCTCGGCGGGCGACATGAGCGTGAACATGCACATGACCTACGACCTGGAGGTGTGGGCGCCCGGTTGCAAAGAATGGCTGGAGGTCAGCTCGATCAGCAACGGGGGCGAGTTTCAGGCCCGCCGCGCCAACATTAAGTTTCGTCGCGAGAAGGGCGGCAAGCCGGAGTTTGTGCATACGCTCAACGGCTCGGGCATGGCGCTGCCGCGCACGATGATTGCGGTGATGGAGAACTATCAACAAGCCGATGGCAGCATTGTGGTGCCAGAGGTGCTGCGAAAGTTTGTGGGTGTGGATGTCATCCAGAAGTAATACAATCTTTTTATGAAATCTGCACTAATTGTTTATGGCGGCTGGGAAGGCCACCAACCCAAAGAAGTGGCGCACTTGCTGCGCGATGATCTGGTGAAGCAGGGCTTCGCGGTTGAACTCTCGACCACGCTGGATGCGTTCAAAGACGGCGAGAAATTAAAAAAACTCAGCCTCATCGTGCCGGTGTATACGATGAGCGCGATTACCCGCGAGCAGCTAACCCCTTTGTTGGAGGCGGTGCGCAGCGGCGTGGGCATTGCCGGGTGTCATGGCGGCATGTGCGATGCGTTTCGCAACGAGACCGAATACCAATTTATGACCGGTGGGCAATGGGTGGCCCACCCCGGCAACGACGGTCGGCATTACGTGGTGAATATCACCGAGCAGAACCCAATTACTGAAGGCCTGAGCGACTTTGAGGTGTGGAGCGAGAAGTACTACATGCACGTAGACCCCGCCATTCGCGTGTTGGCGACCACGCGTTTTGAAGATTACGGCGACACGCTGATGCCGGTGACGTGGACAAAGTTATATGGCAGAGGCCGCGTGTTCTATTGTTCGCTGGGCCACCAAGCCAACATTGTAGAAATGCCGCCCGTGATGACGATGATGAGCCGAGGCATGCGCTGGGCGGCTGGTGAATGGCAAACCGAAATGGGGATGCCGTTTGCAAAAATTTTTTAGTTCCACCGCGACACATCGCTGGCAAGTGAAGCGATGTGTCGCTGAATGGCTTGGGTGTCGGATGCGTTGGGCATGGCGACCAGGTAATCTTCTAACAGCTTTACGGCTTGCTTCTTTTTGCCCAGGCTGCCGTAGAGCAACCCCAGGTTGCGCATCTCCAAAAAGTCTTGCGGGTTTAGCACCAGCAAGCGTTCGATGACATACGCGGCGCGCTCAGCATCGTTTGAAGAGGCGTAAAAATTCTTCAGGTTATTCAGCATACGGGTGAGGATGTAGCGATTGCTGACGGGGTTGAGAAAGGCTGGATCGAATGGCAGGCGGCCTTGCGTAACGGTTTGCACGCGGGCTTTGCAATCTTCCTCGCTGAGCAAGGCCCCGCGATGGAACGGATCGAGATACAACACAAAGCCGTTGGCATCGCCTTCTATCCCCACATTCCCTACGTTCCCCACCTGAATACGCACGATGAAGTGGCCTGGCAAGCCTATGCCCGCTGCTTGTATGCCCACGCGTTTTGCCACCTCTAAAAACAGCAGCGAAAGCGTGATGGGTATGCCGAGGCGGCGCTCGATCACATCGTTGAGGAAGCTGTTGCGCGGGTCGGCGTAGTTGTGCTCGTTGCCACTAAAGCCCAGCGTGCCGAACAAAAATTGGGCCAGCCCCAGCGCGGGGGCATCGGCCTCACGCATGGTGGGTTGGGCGGCATCGGCCAAGCGGTCAATCTGGTCTAAGTAGGCTTGAATATCGAGATCGGGGTATTCGAAGGCGGCGAGGGTGAGTGCAGCGCGGGCGAGGTTGATCTCGGCGTTACGAGGGTTTACTTCTTGCGCAAAGGCGCTGAGATGAGGGTCTTTGGGCATGAGTTCACCTGCTGGCGCGAGGACTATACCGTAGAGACGTTCCACCGGCTTCCTGGCCGAAACGTCTCTACAAAAACCGTCGCGTATCATTCGCGGCATGGCAGTTGAATTGACCTCTTCACCAGATTCACCACACGCACACAAAGATTTGATCGGCAGGCGCATTGAACTTTTAGATAAGGGCTGGATTGAACTTCAGGACATCATGGGGGATGACTTGGCGATTGTGAACGCGGCCCGCGTTTCGTTTTTGGGCGAGAGTAAGGGCGGCGACAAGGACAAAAAGCTGCTGTTCTATTTGCTGAATCATCGGCACACCAGCCCATTTGAGCAGGTGGAGTTTAAGTTT
>JAYTNY010000806.1:0-10863 GCA_043748055.1 Roseobacter sp. | reverse complement strand
AGAATTTGCCCGGCGACTGAAGTCGCGGCAACCCGAAGCAAAGCCGACCTACGTCGGCTAGAACCCAGTCGGCGTAGGCCGACTTCGCTTTGCGATTCTCATCGCCGTTGCCGCGACTTCAGTCGCCAGGCAGGACTTTGCAGGAGCCATAGAATATTTATGGGCCGACCTGTGAGGTTTTTGCGAGTTGTGTACGATGCCCCCATGAACAACCCCCACCCCCACGAGACGCTGGCTCGCGCCCAAGCCCTCAGCCCACAATTGTGCGTCTGGCGGCGCACCTTGCATCAGCAGCCCGAGCTGGGCTTTCACGAATATAAAACGGCGCGACTCGTAGCCCAGGAGCTGGGCAAGCTGGGCATCGAGTACCGCGCAGGCGTGGGCAAAACCGGCCTCGTGGCCGAGATTCACAGCGAACAGCCCGGCCCACTGATTGCGCTGCGGGCCGACATGGATGCGCTGCCGATCCTTGAGACAAATACTTGCGACTACGCCTCGCAAGTGCCGGGGGCTATGCACGCCTGCGGCCACGATGCCCACACCGCCATGCTGCTGGGCGCAGCGGCACTGTTTGCGCAACACCCGCCCCAGCGCGGTGGCGTGCGCTTCATCTTTCAGCCCTGCGAGGAGACGCAGGACGAAGAAGGCTTTAGCGGCGCGCACCGCATGTTGCTGGAGGGCGCTATGACCGGCGTGGACGCCGTACTGGCCTTGCATGTCACGCCCATGCAACCCGCAGGCAAAGTGTCGTACGACGCGGCCATCTCGGCCAGCGTAGACAACTTTGAGTGCGTGCTGCGCGGGCCGGGTGGGCATGCCTCCATGCCGCATCGTTCGGTGGATTTAGGCATGGTGCTGGGTTTGTTACTTAACGGCCTTTACACGCTGGTGCCGCGCAGCGTAGACCCGTTGCATGCCGCTACGCTTACGGTTGGCGCGGTTCACGGCGGCGATACGCACAACGTTATACCCAGCGAGATTACGCTGCAAGGCACCTTGCGCACGCGCAGCCCGCAGGCCTATGCGGCGGCTATGCAGGCCGTAACCCAGGTGGTGGCGCTGGCGCGCACAACCGGCGCAAGCTGCGAATGGACCTGGGCGCGTGGTGCGCTGCCGGTCGCCCTCAACAACCCCGCCGTGCTGCAAACCATGCTGCGTTCGGCCCAAGCGCTGCTGGGCGAAGGCTGCATCGGCGGCGACGACGAGCTGGGGCTGGGTGGCGAGGACTTCAGTTTTTTTGCCAACGCCGCGCCAGGGGCCATGCTGTATTTGGGCACGCAATTGGCTGGGCATGGCGATTGGCACACCCCCACCTTCGATGTGGACGAGGCGGCGCTGTCACTGGGCGCAGCCATTTTGTATGACAGCGCAGTTCGGTTGCTGGCGGTGACTTGACCCGGATTTAGCAAATTCTCCCGAAGGTTGCACAAAAACACCTAATTCTTGCAAGTTCAATCTTCGGGAGGATGAGTTCCACCGCTTCCAAGCCACCGCGTCTCTACAGCTTTGCCTTCAACCAATCAAACGCTGATGCCTGCATCGCTACATCAAACTTATGCGGGCCAGGATAGAACTGCCCAACATACGCATCAGGCTTATTCACACTGGCGAAATGCCCAGCAATGCGCTCGTGCGCGGCGCGCATGCCCTCCAGCGTAAACAGGTCATCCTCGGTGTCGTATTGCACCAGCAACGGCGAGGGCGCTCGGCAAGAGGCTAAATCGGGCCAGTCCATATAACGCGCCAAGCCATACGGATACAACATCCACGTGTGCGAAAACACGTTGTGATCCATCACGGCTTCGTAGGTCGTCATCAGCCCGACGATGACGGTGGCGGCCACGGCATCGTGCGTGGCCGTCAGCATGGCGGCGCGGTTGCCGCCACCTGAAAGGCCAATGCAGCCGATGCGCTCCGTGCTGACCTCTGGCCGTGAGCGCAAATAGTTGAACGCCACGCGATCCTCGAAGCAGACCACGCCCGGCATGCCCGTGCCCAGCAGATTGCAATACTTGGCCGCAACGTGTTCGTGCTGCCCTGCAGCGGCGTTGTAGGCCAACGCTTGTTGGGCAATATCATCGGCCTCGCTGGGTGGCACATAGTTTTCGGCAAGGGCACGAATGCCATCCGGCATATCGGCCAACGGCCATTTGCGGCTGCCCCACAAAAACGTGTCGTGAACCAAGACGGCAAAGCCCGCGTGCGCCAACTCGTTCACGTAAGCGCGGCTGCCATAGCAATCGTCGCGGAAGCTTCTCACAATTTGGGGTGGCGCATCCGGGCCATCGGCAATTTTCTCTTTGCCAAAAAACTTGAACCCGCCGTGGTCGTGCAAGGCCAGCACACCGGGCAGCGGCCCTTGTGCATTTGCCGGTTTGAACAGCCATGCCTGCGTGCGCGGGCCATACCCCACCGACCACGAGATGGCTTCGCCGATTAAGCCGTCGCGCTCCCAGGTCGCATCTACGCGCGCGTTCAGAGGCACATCGGGCTGGTTGCAAAAGCCCATCACCTCGCGCACGCGCTGTTGGGTCTCGCGGCCTGGGCGGGCCAGTGGGTAAAGCGGTTGTTGTTTGTTTGCGGCGTCGACGAGGTCGCTGAAGACGCCGAGGTGCTTATAGGTTTTCATGGTTGATTTCTTTTTATTCGCGCTTGTGCATCCAACAACATCTGCTCTACCACAAAGCCCAGCGGCTCACCCTCTGCGTGCTTGCGCTTGGCCGACGCCATCGCTTCTGAAAACCCTGGCGGGACGTTCTCGTTCGTCCACCAGTTGTGGTCTTCGGTGTAGACCCACACATATTCATCGGCAGTGGCGAGGGCGTAATACGCGTTGTGCTCGAACCACTGCGCGCGTTGGGCCTCGGTCAATTCGTTCGCCTGCTTGGTCAAGTAATCCGGGAATCCATTCAGAAGGCCGCTCCACGCGCCCATCAAATAATCCATCGAGACCGAATGGCTGATGCGATAGTGCTTGCGATAACGCTCGTGCAGCTCCGGCGCAACCAGCATCAGCGCGTCTTGGTGCAGCGTGGGGTGAATGCGATAGAACTCGATGGCCGAGGTATAAAAGTATGCGTCTTCGTTGCCATCCACCAGCGTCACACCCGGCCCGGCCACCTCGATCATGCCGTTGATAAACGCATGATGCAAACTCCACCAACATGCTTCCAGCGTTTCTTGTTGCGCTTGTGGGTCATATTGATTCAGCACTTTTTGCGCAAAGGGTGAGCCGTCGCCATAGTCGCTGAGCATGCGCAACGCAAACACCGTTAAGCCGGGGCACTCGTCTTGCAGCGCCTGCATAAACTGCGCGCCGCGCTTGCGGATGATGGCGACATGCTCGGCGTAGCCGTGTTGGTCGCGCGTGGGCAACGCCAAAAACCGCCAGGGGTTAATGTCGTGATACGGCTCGGCATCCCAGCACACGCCTTTGCAACCAGCAGCTTTGGCGGCCCGGGCGCAATAGCGCGTGTGGTCTAGTACGGCCTCCCAATCGCTGTCGCTAAACCAATCCATCGTGCTGGCGCCATACAGCACCACAAAGTTGTCGGTCAGCTTTTCGCTGCGCGAGATGGATGCCAGCACAGCCATCTCCGCATCGCGGGCCGCTTGCGAGATGCCGCGCCACTTCGTCACATCAAACACCTCGCCACCGCCCGCCGCCTCTGGCAGTTTGATGCACACGCCATCGAACAAATGCTGTTCGATGACAGCGAGGTTGTCTCGCAGATACGCGGGTGTGGGCATGTGCCAACCGAACATTAAGAGCTTTTTTTGTAATCGTGGGTTCATCATGAATTCACCTTTAGACCTCTTGCAAAAGTCCATTCGCACGCGGCGCTCGTAGGGGCGTTGCATGCAACGCCCCTACTTTTGCCAGAGGGCTTTTATTCGTCTTTCTAAACCAGGGCAACCGCAAGAATGGCACATTCACCAACTTCACTTCACTTCGACAACGACGAGTTGAGACGTGTTGTGCCCGCCGGTGTAATGGCCGCGCACGAACATCAAGTGCTTGCCACGCGGCAAACCGCGCAGGTCAAATTTGAACGGGGCTTTATCCAGCGCACCCATTAACGCCGAATCCACAAACAGCTCAACTCGATAGACCGCGCTGCTGCTCGGCGTCACTTCGGCAGAGATGACCTCGTTGATTGCATAGGTTATGCGGGCAGGTGATAGTTGCAACGCCACCGTGCTGGCATCGGTCATCTTGGGTGCCTTCGGGTCTATGTAGTGCATGCCAAAGCCCAGCGGCTGGCGCTGCGCAATCAGGCTGCGCACTTCGCGGATGGTTTCGGCCACGCCCTCGGGCACAGCGATGCGTTCAGTCTTGCCGGTGGCTTCGTCGGTGTAGTCGCGCCCACCCGGCTTCCACCATTCGGCGGCCTCGCCGTAAAACCACACATACTCGTCGGTGCTGAGCAAGGCTTGATACAGATTGTGTTTCAGCCATTGCAGCCGGAACTCGCGGGGGATTTTGTGCTTTTGGTAGATCGGCCACTTGCCCAGCTCGGGCCAGTTGCCCAGTGGGTAATCCATGGAAACGGCGACACCAGCCTGCGCATTGGTTTTGAATTTGGCTCGGTCACGCTCATCCAGCAGCCAAGAGACTTGGTTGTGGATGATGTCGTAAGCCCGCGCGTAATCACGCGAGTTCTCGTAGTAGTACGCGGTCTCTTGCCCATCAATCACCACGCTGTTTTTATTGGCCGCGCTCAGCATGCCGCTGAGAAAGGCTGGTACAAGCGCATAGCTGCCCGCCGACGCATCCAGGTTTTTGCGATTGAGATAGTCGGCCGCCAGCGTGTGCCAGGCGTGTAGCACGATGACACGCAGAGCGGGCGCTTGGCTTTGCAACGCACGCATATATTGCGCGCCGCGTTGCCGCACTTGGGCTTCCACCTGCGCAAAGCTGTAATGGTTCGTTACGGCGTTGGGCAAGGCGCGGTAGTTCCACGGGTCAAACGTCTGCTGCTTGTAATAGAACTCCGGGTCAAAGGTGATGCCTTTGCAGCGGCAGGCCTGTACCGCCTGAGACAGCAAGCGCGTGTTTGCGTCAATCGTCTGCCAGCGCACGTCGCTAAACCAGTCCATATCCTGGGCGCTAAAGCCCCACACCCCAATAAAGTTATCGGTCAATTTCTTCCACCGAATGGCGCGCAACGCTTCGAGTTGGACGTCGGCTTGCGTCCACGGCTGCGCATCAAACGCCAGGGTCGGGTCGCCGTCCTTCAGCTTCAGCGCCACCCCATCAAACGGCTGCTGCTCCATCGCGGCGATGTTGCCACGCACAAACTCGGCGGTGGGCATGTCCCAGCCATACTCGATGAGCTTCTTGTTTGTCTTGTACAGCGGGCTGAGTGCGGGTTGGGGTGAGGCAGCCGCAACAGAGCCTATCTGTGTGTTTGTGCCGATGACGCATAGGGCAAGCAGGGCCAGCATCCAATACTGCAAAGGCTTAAGCGTGCGCATGTGCGTGTTCTGCCTCCAATCTGGCTTGATGAAATGCAGTTTGCAACGCTTCATCGAATCCCAGCGGCTCGCTCTGTGCGGCTTTGCGACGCGCGGAGCTATAAGCCGCTTCGACATCGGTTGGCACATCTGCCCGCCACCAGTCGAATACTTCGCTGTAGGCCCAAACATATTCGTCGGTCGTCTTGAGCGCGTAATACAGGTTGTGTTCCAGCCAGCGCAGGCGATCCGCTTGGTTGAGAAACTTGCCAAAGAACGGTGCTCGGCCACGCCCTTCGAACCATGCATCGAACAGCTCGGGCTTCAGGCAGTAATCGTAGTAGGTTGCGCAGCTCACCCCGATGTGCGCATCGAAGGCTGTGCCAATACCGGGCGCGAAATCCACAAGCGCATCACGCGCATTTATGCGAATCCCTTTGGCGGCGGATCCATGTTCGCGTGGGCTGTCGTAGTAGTAGGCATGTTCGTTGCCGTCCAGAATACGCACGTTGGGAGCCGCCACATCCAACATGCCCGCCACCCAATACACCAGCAAACCAAATGAACTGTCAACCAGATCGGCCTTGCGCGCCTCCAGTCCGGTGTACGGCTTCCACTTTCCCAACGGCATGTAATTGAGCAGGAACAACGACAGGATGGTGATGTCTGGAAATTCGTCCTGCATGATCTGCATAAACTGGGCGCCACGTTTGCGGATTTGAACCGCGTATTCGTCGAAGCTGCGCTGGGTGGCATATGCCCCAAGCAGCCAACTGTGCTGCCACAGATGGGACGCGCTGTAAGGCTCGGGGTCGAACAAAATGCCCTTCATGCCGCCAGCGCGGGCAATGCGGGCAAACATGCGGGCGCACTGTTCCGTCGTCGCCCAATCTGCTTCATTGAACCAGTCATAGCCTTCGGCTGCCGAACACCACATCAACAAAAAATTGTCGGTTAGCTTGTCGCTGCGCAAATGGCGCGCATCTTCAAGGCATTGATCTATCAAGTTTTGCGGCAACGTCTCGCGATTGAAAATGCTGGTGAAGGCGTTCACGGTCGGTACAGAATGAACGCCTTCCGGGTAGGACTGGTCTGCCAAACGCATGACCACACCGTCGAATGGCTGCGCCTCCATGCGTTTCAAGTTTTCTCGTGCAAAACCAATAGTGGGAACATCCCAACCAAACTCGATTAATTTTTTTGATGCCATGACTTTCCTTTGACCAATGTCTGTTGTGTCAGCGACTGCCATTCTTCTGGGCGCACGCGACCGATCAACACGAAACTCTTTCCGTTCGGCAAAAATACTGCTGCCTCACCTTCTTTCAACGACAGCCCGATGATGACACTGGCGATGTTTGCGCCATGCGCCACGATGATGGTGTTGGTGCCGGATACAGGCAGTGTCGCCAGCAACCGCTTGAGGGTTTGTGTTCGGTGCTCTTTCTCTTCGACGGGGAATCCGGTCAGGTCAGGAACAAGCTCATCCACCCGCCCAAAAGCGATTTTGGCTGTGTCGCGCGTGCGGCAATAGCCGCTGCTGAGCACCCAGCCAACCGGGATATGCAGCATGCGCATCGCATCGCCGATCTGCATGGCATCGTCCACGCCACGTCCGCTTAAATTGCGCTGGTGCTGGCAGTCGGCCAAGTCCTCTGCGGTGCCTTCGTGCTGCGAACGGTCGGTGGCCGCATGCCGAAAATAGATGACCAAGCTGCCACGTTGCATGGCCCCAACCAATTGGAGACCTTTCAGCATCTCCCGTGTGGCCTTTTGGGCAACAGGCGGCGCAGGCAGCAAACGAACCGCGCAAGCCGTTTGCAAAAACAGCAGGGCCACGCACACACACGCTCCAACAAAGTTGTTCATCGTGATCACGGCCACCGATATAAAGAGTTCAAGGTATTCAAATCAATGGCATACAACGTGCCAAAGTTCAAGAACAGCGTAGATGCGGTTGTATCCACCACGGCTTCCACCCAATTGGCATCGGCAAGTTCCATGCGCAGCGGCTGCGCCGTGGCTGCACCGGTTTGCGGATTTAGAAACTGCACCACCGCATCCGAGCGCACCGCTCGCGTCAAAAATGGCTTCACCTGCCGCGTGGTTTCACGTTCGCCAAACTGCACCAACGCAATGCCTTGGGCTGCTTGAACGGGCAACACGTCCCACTCGGCCAGTTGCTCAGATTGGAAGCGCCAGGTGGTTTTGCCCGTCTGAATATCAATCGCCCACAGCTCATCAAATGTCGCGCCGCGAAAGTGTTTGGCCCGCACCAACACCTGGTCGTTGCTCAGCGCAGCGGGAATCAGGTAGTGGTCGTCCGAGGTGGCAAGCTGGCGCGCGACACCGCTCTCCGCATCAATCATCACTAACCCGCGTGGCGATTTTTGCTGCGCCGATTCGCCCGTGCTGACAAACACATGCACCCCGGCCTGAATCATCTCGGTCTGTTCGCGCCGCAACACGCCTTTGAAATTCCCCAGCCGCCCAAGTGTGTCTTTCTCAAAAGCAACATCCCACAATCGTTTGCCTTCTTTCAAGCCCCAGCGTTGCACACAGGTGTCTAGCCGCACATAGAAATTGTCGCTGCCCCGCTCGCCTAACAGGATTGGGCTTGTATCGCGCGGCATGCCTGCCTGCTGCGCCCCTTCGCATTGCACTGGAATTTGCAGGCCAATCTCACCATCCGCTGGCCGATACACATTGATGGTTTGCGGCAGCACTACGGCCAACCCCTCACCTGCCCATTGCACAGTGGGCACATTGCGCGGCACCCGTTGCGCCCACACACCTTTGCCCGTTGCCAGGTCAAAGCCTTCCAGCGCCTTGTCTGAGTAGGCCACAACGCGGTCACCGGCGATGACCAGACAGGTATCGCAAAAGCCCATGCGCCCCATCAGCTTGGCCTCCCACAGCAGCTTGCCGTCACTCAGCGCAAGTGCGGTCAGTTGGTTGTTGAACGCAACGATTACGGCATCAACCGAAAGCGCGACGACGGGCTTGTTTTCCGGGGCGATCATGGGCGCAGTCTCCCACACCAACTGGCCTGCGCTCGAAAGGCGCGTCACATAGTTCAGCCGCGTGTCTTCGCTGCCGCTCAGGGCCACGTTACTGGTCACCACATCCCGCACATTGCCCGGCACAGGGTAAGCGTTCCAGGTAAAGCGCTCGCCATAGACCAGCGATTGGCGAATGCCGGGCAACTGCGTGGCGACGCACGCCACCAGAGCAATGGCGAGCGCGATCAGGCTGAGCAGACTGGTGGGGATGCGTTTCATCTCAGGGTAATTCGGGGGTCGAGCCGAGCGGCAAATAAATCAGCTAACAGATTGCCGAGGCCGATTAACAACGACGCAAACAACACGCTGCCCATGATGACGGGCACATCTTTTTGAATGGCGGCGCGGCTGGCGGCCAGCCCAATACCCGGCCAACTGAAGATAGTCTCCACCAAGACGATGCCAGTCATATACACCGCCAGGTCAAGCGCAACGGTGGTGGCAATGGGGATGAGGGCATTGGGCAGCACGTGCCTCAAGGCCACCAACCGCTCACGCAAGCCTTTGGCGCGCGCGGTGCGGGCATACTCTGTCGAGAGCATGGTGAGCATGGTGGTGCGCAGCAACAGGGCATAGCCCACGCTGCTGGGCAAGGCCACGCTCAGCACTGGCAACACCACATGCGCCGGGGTGCCGAATCCGCCAATAGGAAACAGACGCAAGGTGAAGGCGAACAAAAAGATGAGCAACACGGCTAAAAAGAAGCTGGGGATCGAAATAATCACCGTGCCAAAAATGACATAGAGTTGGTCAATCCACGAATTCTGTTTCACGGTGATGAGCACGCCCATGGGGATACCCAGCAGCAGCGCCGTAAGTAAGATCAGCGCAGCCAATAACGCAGTATTTGGCAGCTTCTCAAACAGTAATTCGGCCACCGGGCGTTTGAAAAAATACGAATAACCAAACTCACCCCGCACAACGTTGCTCATGTACTTGAGATACTGAATATGAATCTGCTCGTTCAGGCTGAATCGTTTGCGCACTTGCGGCACCAGGGTTTCATCGCGTTGAAAGCCGGGGCGCGCCCCAATCAACAACAGCGCCGGGTCGCCGGGCGAGACAAAGATCAACGCAAACGTCACCGCTGAGACGAAGAACATCGTCAAAAAAATCCAGAGCAGGCGGCGGATGATGTAGGTCAGCATAGATTTATTTTCGGGGTACTTTCTATCTACTTCTCTACTTCTTGGCCGTCGGGTCGAGGGCGTTGCGCAGGCCCATTCCGGTCAGGTTAAAACAAATAATCGTCACCAGCATGGCAATGCCGGGGAAGATGAGCACCCAAGGTGCGGCCCGATACAACGCCGTGCCATCTTGAATCATGGCACCCCAGGTGGGCGTAGGCGGTGGCACGCCCAAGCTGAGGAAGCTCAATCCGGCTTCAGTAAAGATGGCACCGGGGATGCTGAGCGTGGCTTGTAAGATGATGAGCGGCAATAGGTGCGGCACGATGTGATGATGAAAGATGCTGGGGGTGGTCATGCCAAGGCTACGGGTGGCAGTGATGAAATCCTGCTCGCGCAGCGAAATGGCCTGCGAACGAAACACGCGCGCGCCATACGTCCAGCCAAACGCAACGATCACGATCACCGTCACCACAATGCTGGGCCGAAAGACAGCCACCATCAGTAATTGCAGAAAGAAGATGGGCACGCTCATCAACAGGTCTACGAATCGCATAATCAACAGGTCTGCTGTGCCGCCCAGCAACCCGGATATGCCACCCACAAAAACGGCGATGAGGGTTGCCAACAAGCTGGACACGAGGCCGATGGCGAGCGAGACGCGCGCGCCCCAGATGATGCGGCTGAGCAGGTCGCGCCCAACGGTATCGGTGCCCAGCAGAAACTTGGCATTCGGCGGCACGGGGCGGCCATCGGCAGCAATGCCCTCTTTGCGAAATTGCTCGGTTGGGTCGAACGGTGCAACAAGCGGCGCAAACAGGGCCACTACCGCGATAGCAATCAGCACGATGGCAGCCACAAACGGCACGCGCTGGCGCGCAAAGCGCCGAAACGCAGTTTGCCACCAGCTCGGTGCTTTTGTCGCAAGCGGCTTCGCCACTTCAGATTCAGATGCCATGTGGAGGGTTGCCACGTTTTTTTCTTGCCTTTCTTGGCCTTGATGTGCTGATGTGCGATCTGATTTCAGATCACCCTACCTGCACTGAAGATTAAGCATTCTGAGCGCAGCGCGGCTGGCATCTTCGCAACGCCTTCGATCAAGGCAACAAGCCAGCCTCCGCTCAGAATGCTTTACCTAATAGACCTCTTGCAAAAGTCCATTCGCACGCAGCGTTCGTAGGGGCGTAGCATGCTACGCCTCTACTTTTGCAAGAGGT
>JAYTNY010000805.1:0-9838 GCA_043748055.1 Roseobacter sp. | reverse complement strand
AGCAGTGTGAAGTGGATCAACAAGGTGGTCAAAACCATCGCCACGATGTAGACCGCGAGTGCCGTCTTGAAGTCAATAAACTTCGGCTCTCTCATGGTTCACCTCCGAACACTAGGGCAACATAACGATACACCTAAATAACCTGGGGTTACTTGGGCGCAACAATGTGCTGCTTTAGGATAAACGTGACGAGAATGTGATTCACGCCTGCGATCGCGAAGAAGATCCACGATCCCAACACCACCAACTGGTGTTGCAACCACTCTTCATTGGTGAATAGCGGCTTGTACTTCTCAGGTACTTTGTCGTTCATTTTTCTGCACCTCCTATTAAGTGTGTGAGCTGAAAACACAAACCACAGCAGTTCATATTTCTCGCGCTCACCGTATTCAATTCCGAACTTTCCACTAACTTCGAACCTTTGGACTTTGGGGCAATGGGGAATTGCAAGGACATTCTAATAAGGTGCTAAGAATTGTCAAACGGGTTTTGATATTCCTTGATATTTTCAATAGACATCGCGCAAATAGCGTTTTTGCGCGCGCAAGTTCGCCACAAATTCTTGCGCAGCGCCTTCGGTTAACCCGCCCGCCACTTGTGCCACCTGATGCAATGCCGCGTCTACATCCCTCGCCATACGTGCTGCATCACCGCATACGTAAAAATAGGCCCCAACTTGCAGCCACGCCCATAAATCTTTGGCCGAACGTTGCATCAGGTGTTGCACATACAGCTTTTCGGCCTGGTCGCGGCTGCACGCCACATCCAACTTGTTCAACACGCCGCGTTGCTGCAACTGGGTTAATTCAGCTTCATACAAAAAATCGCTGCGGGCGTTCCAGCAACCGAAGAAAAGCCAGTTGGGGCCACGTGCGCCCGTAGCAGCCCGCTCATGTAAGAAGGCGCGGAATGGCGCAATGCCCGTGCCAGGGCCAACCATAATGACCGGCGCAGACCCATCCACCGGTAGCTTGAACTGCTTGTTGGGGTGAATAAACACCGGCTTGGTTGTGCCGCAAGCAGCCCGCGCCAGATCGTTGGAGCAGACCCCCATGCGCTTGCGTCCGTGGCTCTCGTATTGCACCACCGACACAGTGAGATGCACTTGCCCGCTGTGTGCTTTGGGCGAGGATGCGATGGAATACAAGCGCGGAGCCAGCTTGCGCAGTTGGCTTACAAAATCCTGGGGTGAGGTGAACACGTGCGGGTGGGCCAACAACACATCAACCCATTCGCGCCCATGCAAAAATTCGCGCAGCGCAGCTACATTATCCAAATCCAAATTGTCCGTCGAGATTAACGTCAGCAGCGTGGCATCTTTCGTGCGCTCGGCCAGCAGTTCAATGTGTTGTTTGTTTATTTTGGTGATGTCGTAGCCGTGCAGCAACGCCTCTCGCAATGGCCCAATGTCGCCGTTAGGCAACGATACAGGCCCGTCGCCATCAAAACCAGTGATGCGCAATAACTCCGTCACCAGGGCCGGGTCGTTTTGCGGCACAACCCCCAACGCATCGCCCGCCTCATAGTGCAACTCAGCGCCATCTTCAGCACCCTCTAACGAGAACGCAATGTGATGCGTGCGGCGGGCTGCCCCGTCTCGATGCAAGTTTGTGTTGTGCAAAATGCGCGCGGGAAAGGGGTTGGTTTTGGTGTAGCGGTCTTCTGATGTAACTGCGTGTGTGGCTGCGTGTGCTGCTTCGGCCCGTTCGGGCTTCAAAACCCCCGCTGGGTCTACGGATGTGCCTTTAAGCGTTGATGTGAGTGCGCTTAGCCAGGACTTGTAGCTGGTTTCGTAATCCACATCGCATTCGACAACGAGTTGCAGGCGCTGTGCACCCAGTGCGCTTAGGCGCGCATCTATATCTTTGCCCGTTTTGCAAAAATAGGTGTAGTTGCGGTCACCCAACGCCAAAACGCTGTAGCTCAATCCACTGAGGTCCACGTCGCGTGTGTGCAGATCAGCGTAAAACGCCGCCAGGTTGTCCGGCGGTTCGCCCTCGCCGTAGGTGCTGGTGATGAGTACGAGCCGTTGGGTTTGCTGCAACGCACTCACCTTAAACTGCGCGGCATCCATCACGCTCACGCTCAAGCCATCTTGCTTCCAGGCTTTGGCCGTGCGCCCAGCAATGACCTCGCAGTTGCCGCTTTGGCTGCCAAACACCAGTGTGATGGGTAACGCAGGGGTGCCACTGCTGGGCACGTTGATGGCATTTGCGCCGTGCGCCAGAGCGGACGAGAACAACCCGGCCAAAAAGCCATTCAGCCACGCCCGCTGCGCTGCGCTAAACGGCGCGGTGTCGGGGAGGTACGGCACAAGTGTTGTGGATTGAGTCATGGTCTTTTACTGCGACAGATAGCTTGTGGTAGCCGCAGGCTGATGTGACATGAGAAATTAAGCAGGATACGAACGGATTCCAGGCTTTAGCCGGTTAAAACCTAGCTGAAACTTTATGTCGAGCCGATTGACTAACCGGCTAAAGCCTGGAATCCATATCCCCGTTAAATTTTCACTTTGCATAAGCCTGCGTTTGAAATACGAGCAGCGTTAACAAGAGACGAGTCTTCTGCCAGGGTCACTCATACCTCGGGACGCAAGCTAAAGCATGCAGCTACCCTGCGTGAGTTACTCTGTACTGAACATAGTTTTGAGCGCCTCTACCGAATGGCGGCGCGTAAACGCCACAAACGGCTCGTCGCCTTCGCGCTGCGTCAGATAAATGCGCAGCATGTGTTCAAGCCGCCCTGGTACGTCATCAAACGGCACCGCTGCAAACACTTGGCGCGCCAAGCCCTGTGTGCTGCCCTCGCCACCCCCTACAAAAACATGGTAGCCCTCGCCATTGCTCGATGATTCGACCTTCGCCCCCAACAAGCCAATATCGCCAATGTAGTGCTGGGCACACGAATGTGCGCAGCCGGTCAGGTGAATGTTGATGGGTTGATCGAGCGTGAGGCGCTCGTTCAGATAACTGGCGATTTGCATGGCCTGGCCTTTGGTGTTGCTGGCCGCAAATTTGCAGCCGGTGTTGCCGGTGCAAGCCACCAGGCCGCCCTCCACAAAACTGGCTTCACAGCACAGGCCCAATCCGTGCAGCATGGCTTTGGCTTTGTCCACGTTGGCATCCGGCACGTTGGCAATCAACACGTTTTGCCACACTGTAAAGCGCAGTTCTCCGGTGCCACATTGCTCGGCCACATCTGCCAAGCCTTGCATCTGCGCCGCGGTTAGCCTGCCCACCGGCACGGCCACGCCGATGTAGTTGAGACCCGCCTGCTGCTGCGCATGCACGCCGATATGCGCGTGGCGCACGGCCTCGTGCCGCTCCACGCAACGCTCGCGGGGGAAGCGCCGCAGCTCGAAGGCTAATTTTTTTTGCACTTCCTCCACAAACTTCGGCACGCCCCAGCGCTCTAGCAAATATTTCAGGCGCGCCTTCTTGCGGTCGGTTCTGTCGCCATGTTCGTTGAACACGCGGATCATCGCGGCGGCTACAGGCACGCACTCGTCGGGCCTCAGCAGTACGCCGCAATCTTGCGCAAAGGTCTGGTGGCCGGTGATGCCACCCAGCTCCACACGAAAATACACGCCATCTTCTGCGCGCACCGCCACAAAGCCAATGTCGTTGGTGTCGGCCACCACGCTTATCGCCCCGCCGCTATCAAACGCAATATTGAACTTGCGCGGCAGGCCAAATAAATCGCGGTTGTTCAAAATATAAAAGTGCAGCGCCTTCGCCATGCCGCGCACGTCATACAGCTCGGTGGGGTCTAGGCCGGATGTAGGCGTGATGGTGATGTTGCGCACGTTGTCCGCGCCCGCCCCACGCGAGGTCAGGCCCAACTCGCTCAGCCGCGTCAGCACATCCACAATATGTTTGGGTGGGAACTGGCGAATCTGTACGTTCGCGCGCGTAGTCACATCGCAATAGCCGCCGCCCCACTCACTTGCCATCTGCGCCAACCCACGCAATTGCATTGAGTTGAGCGTGCAAGCCACCAAGCGGCAGCGCAACATAAACGCATCTTGCGCTGGGGCGACATAGAACAGACCGTGAAACTTGAAGCGAAACACATCGCCTGCCTCGGCGCTGGGGAAAGCGTCGTCATCGGCGTGCTTCACCAGCTTGTCCCAAATATCCAACGGGTTCTCGGCATGCTTAAAGCGTTCCTCTTTGCACAGGTCTTCCAGCAGCACGCCAAAGTAGGTGGATGGTTGTGCGCTAATTTGTTCGCTGGGCGCTTCGGTTATGGGCGTGCCCACCCACGGGGCGCGCTGCTGCACGCCTGCAAAGAAGCCCTTGAGGTATTCCTGCTGCTCTGTCGAGAAGCCTTGCGCATTCATATCGGGATCGTGGGTCATGCGCTCACCACCTCATCAAAGTATTCCGTCACCCCAGGCCGCACCCACTCTGGCTCGCGGGCGGCGGCGCGGATGGGCATCACCCGAATAGCGCAGGCCTTGTATTCCGGCTCTTTGCTGATGGGGTCGAGGGCGTTGTTGGTTAAGTTGTTGGCCTCGCCGCCCGGCGCAAACATGCCGCCCCAGTGAAAGGGCATAAACGCCACGCCCGGCAACAGCTTAGGGGTCAAACGCACGGCGGCTTTGGTCTCGCCGCGTGCGCTTTGCACCAGCACTTTGTCGCCCTCGCCCACGCCAAATTTGGCCCCATCATCGGGGTGCAGTTCGATGAACGCTTCTATCGCCTGACTCGCCAACTTCGCCACTTTGCCTGTGCGGCTCATGGTGTGCCACTGCGAGGCCAGGCGCCCGGTCGTCAGTGTCAGCGGAAACTCGGCGTTGGCCACTTCGGCGGGCGGGCGATGGTGCGCCGCCACAAACACGGCCTTGCCATCGGGCGTGGCAAACGTTTGGCCTAAATAGCGGCGCGGCGTGCCGAGGTGGTCGGCGCTGGGGCAAGGCCATTGCAGCGGCCCCTGCTTTAAGCGTTCGTTGGTCATGCCAAACTGGTCGCACGGGCGGCCCTGCGTCATCAAACGATATTCATCCCAAATGTGCTCGTTGTCCGCAAAGTCGAAGCCGGTGTAACCCAGGTGCCGCGCCATCTGCGCAAAAATCCACCAATCGGGTTTGGCATCGCCGGGGGGTTGGGCCAGTTGCACATTGCGCGAGACGCGCCGCTCGCTGTTCGTCATCGTGCCAGCATGCTCAATCCATTGCGCCGCTGGGAAAACATAATCGGCGTGGTGCGTGGTCTCGGTCTCGAAGCAATCCTGCGCAATCACCAACTCAGCTTTGGAAATCGCGCGGCGGGCTTGGTCTAGGTTGGGCAAACTGACCAGCGCGTTATTGCACACAATCCATATCGCTTTAATCCGGCCCGACTCCAATCCCTGAAAAATTTCGACCGCCGTGAGGCCGGTGTTGGGATGGATGCGGCCCGCAGGCACGCCCCACAGCCGCTCTACTTCGGCGCGGTGCTGGGCATTTTCGATGAGGCGATAGCCCGGCAACAAATGCGCCAACCCACCCAACTCGCGTCCACCCATGGCATTGGGTTGGCCGGTCATCGAAAACGGGCCAGCCCCCGGCTTGCCGATGTGGCCGGTGAGCAAATGCAAATTCGTTAGCGTCTGGCACTTGGCCGTGCCGGTGACGGCTTGGGCCATGCCCATGCAATACAACGAGAGCAGCCCTTTCGAGGCGATGATCTCGTCGGCGACCCACGCTATTTGCTCCAGAGGCACGCCGCACACTGCGGCGGCCTCGTTCATATTCAGCCCACGCAACAGGGCCTCGTATTCGGCAAAGCCGTTGGTGTGGTAAACGATGAAATTGCCGTCAGCCCCGTTGCGCTCCAAAATTATTTTGCCCAGCGCGTTAAAAAACATCACATCGCTGCCGGGCTGCAACTGCACATGAATGTCGGCGGCCTTAGCCGTGTGGGTCTGGCGGGGGTCCAGCACAATCATCTTGGCTTTGGTCTTGCGGCAGTGCGCTTTGATGCGTTGAAACGTGACCGGGTGCGTATCGTTCATGTTGCTGCCTGCAATCAAGAACAAGTCGGCGTGTTCAATGTCGTCAAAGCAAGTGGGCGGGCCATCGCTGCCCAGCATGATGCGATACGCGGCGGCGGGGCTGGTCATGCACAACCGGCTGTTGCTATCCACGTGGTTGCTGCCGATAAAGCCCTTGAACAGCTTGTTGCCCACATACCAAGATTCCGTATCGAGTTGTCCGGAGCCATACAACGCCACAGCATCCGGCCCGTGCTTATCGATGATGTAGCGCAGGCGCGTGCTGGCTTCGCTGAGGGCCACATCCCAGGTCGTGGGGGTTTGCGGGCTGCGCCAGCTATCGCGGCGCAGCGGGGTCACAATGCGGCCCGGCAAACTTAAGATGGGGGCCAGCAACGCGCCCTTGGGGCACAACATGCCGTGGCTGGTCGGCGAACTTTTGCTGCCGATGACCTCGGTCACGGTGTTGTCCTGGGTGGTTACATTCACATGGCAGCCCACACCGCAATACGGGCACATCACTTGCCCGCGCAGCGTTACCGGCGGAACTAAGTCTATTGATGAGTCTTGCAACATCAGCAGGTTCAAACTTGGACAGGGTGGGCGTATGCCACGGTAAGCAAATACAGCAAACGCTCTTTGAGCTGCGCCCAGGCGGCTGTGTGCAACAACGCCTGCTTGTCGCGGGGGCGTGGCAGATCGACGTTGATGATCTCGCCAATCGAGGCGGCTGGCCCATTCATCATCACCACAATCCGGTCACTTAGGTAGATGGCTTCGTCGATATCGTGCGTCACCATGATGACGGTTTCGGTCTGGTTATCCCCGGCCCACATACGCATCAGTTCATCTTGCAACGAGCCGCGCGTCAGTGCATCCAACGCGCCGAAGGGTTCATCCAGCAGCATCACTTCGGGGTGGGTGGCAAAGGCGCGGGCAATGGCAACGCGCTGCTTCATGCCGCCCGAAATTTGGTTGGGGTGCTTTTGGCGGTGCTCATACAAACCCACCTTGCGCAAGAAGTCGTCTACCAGTTCGTGCTTCTCGGCGCGGGGCTTGCTGGCATACACCGCATCCACGGCCTCATACACGTTCGACCAAATGGAGAGCCACGGCAGCAGGCTGTAGTTCTGAAAGACCACGCCTCGGTCGGGGCCGGGTTTGGTGATGGGCTTGCCGTTGAGGGTGATGCGCCCAGCCGTTTGCTGCGACAACCCAGCGATGATGCTGAGCAGCGTGCTTTTGCCGCAGCCCGAATGCCCAATCAACGAGATAAATTCGCCGCGTTTGACATCCAGATGAATGTCTTTGATGGCGACCACTGGTTTGCCATTGCTGGCAAAGGACTTGGTGACATCTTGAATGGATAGGTAGCCTTGTGGGTTAAGCATGTTGCTCCTACTTGTTGTCATAGCTCACCCGGCGGATGAGGTATTCCATGAGGCGGTCGAGCAGCAGGCCGACCACGCCAATAATCAGAATGGCGCTCATCACCCTCGGCAACGAAAGCGCGTTCCACGAATCCCACACAAAGAAGCCGATGCCGGTGCCACCCGCCAACATCTCGGCGGCCACAATCACCATCCATGCAATGCCCATAGACAAGCGCAGCCCGGTCAGAATGTGCGGCAACGAATACGGCAACACCACCTTGAACACATATTTCCACGGCGAGAACTGAAACACCCGCGCTACGTTGCGATAATCTTTGGGCAGCGAGGCCACGCCAAACATGGTGTTGATGAGCGTGGGCCACAGCGAGGTGATGACGAGGGCGAAGATGACGGCATCGCCCGTGCTTTTGTAAGCTGCCAAACCGATGGGATACCAAGCCAGCGGCGAGACCGGCCTTAGCACCTGCACCACCGGGTTTAGCACACGCATCACGCGCTGGCTGGTTCCCATCAATACCCCAATGGGAATGGCAATGAGCGAGCCGATGCCCCAGCCGCTAAACACGCGCCCCAACGAATACCAAACTTGAATGCCGATGCCTTTGTCGTTGGGGCCGTTGTCGTAAAACGGGTTGCTGATGAGTTCCCACAGCGTCGGTAGCACCAATGCCGGGCCAGGCAGATCGGTGCTGAACAGCGACACGATTTGCCAGACCGCCAACAGCAGCCCAGCCCCCGCCAGCAACGCAGCCAACCCCGACAATTTTTGGCCCACCTGTCCCAAGCTGGGCAAGGCCTGCCTCAGCCGTTGCGCCGCCGAATCCAACTGCCCCTGCACATCGGTTTGTTTTAATTGTTTTGTTTGAACCATCGCAACACCTCTTTATAAAAATCACACAGTAGGATTCGCCGGATCGAATGTCACGCCATCCAGCTTGAGCGTGAAGGGCTTCATATCGTCTTCGGGCAACGCCAGCTTCAGCTCGCCTGCCACCTCTTTGTACAAATCGCTCATGATGAGCTTGTCGGCGATGACGGCATAGTCGGGCGCAGCTTTGAGATAGCCGAAGCGCACGTATTGCGACATAAACCAAATGGCATGGCTCTTGCGCGGCATGTTTACTGCGCCGTCTTTGTGATAGAGCATGTAGTCATCGGTAAACGTCTTCTCGCCCAGCCCGGCCCCCAGGTTGTATTTGCCCACCAGGCGGCCTTCCAGCACATCGGCGGGTGCGTTTACAAAGGCCTTGTCGCTAAGCACTTTGGCCGCCTCGGCCCGGTTGCCCAACTGGTCTAGCCACTTAGAGGCTTCCAGCACGGCGCGCATCACTTTCTTCAAATCGTCGCGGCGCTTCTCGGCAAACTCGGTGTTCACCACCAGGGCTTTCTCCGGGTGGTCTTTCCAAATATCTTGGGTGGCAAGGTGGGTGTAGCCCACGTCGTCTTTTACGGCCACACCGTTCCAGGGTTCGCCCACACAAAAGCCATCCATCGTGTTCACTTTCATGTTGGCCACCATTTGCGGTGGGGGGATGGTCACAATCTTCACCGTCTTCTGGTCTACCTTGCTGGCGGCCAGCCAGTAGCGCAGCCACAAATCATGCGTGCCGCCGGGGAAGGTCATGGCAAAGGTGGGTTCTTTCTTTGCGCGCAGGGCCTCTACTGCCGCAGCCACGCCCTCAATCTTGCCGTAACCCGCAAAGCCCACCAGGTCTTCTGCCAGGGTGATGGCTTGTCCGTTGGTGTTAAGCACCATGGCGATCTTCATCTCTTTGCCAGCGGTGCCACCCACGCCCGTAAACACCGAGAACGGCATGCCAAACAAACAGTGTGCGGCTTGTAACTCGCCGGTCAGCAGCTTGTCGCGGATGTTGGCCCACGAGGCTTCTTTAGTCACCTCAACATTCAAGCCATATTGCTTGAACAAACCCAGCTTCTGCGCCATCACCACCGATGCGCAATCGGTGAGCGCGATAAAGCCAATGCGAATGACATCGCCCGAAGCCGCGCTGGCCGGGCCAGACACGTTGGGGGCTGTGGTAGCCGCCGGCGCAGTCGTATTGCTGCATGCAGCCAGCGCCAAAGATGCGGCGCTGGTGCCAGCCAGCTTCAAAAACTTTCTGCGGCCAAGTGCAGAAAAACGATTTGTAGGAACCTTAAGATCACGCATGATGAGCCTCCATTCAGTTGTCAATTGTGCGAACAAAAATTTGGGATTACGAACAGACGGGAGACCGGCAAACAGCGGGGGGCCGACCTGGTAAGCCAACGTTGTGCAGCAAGCGTGCGCAAGCTGAATCGTCAACGTCAACTCAGAAAAGACCACCAGGTCTGGCAGGTATGAAGTGGAGGCGGGGAATCAGGCTTATGGGTCTGGCGTCCCGCAACGCAGGCCGCGCCAAAAGAAAACCCGCGATGCTGTAGAGGCATCGCGGGCATCAAGACCCAAATGTATCAACACACGTCGG
>JAYTNY010000804.1:0-10764 GCA_043748055.1 Roseobacter sp. | reverse complement strand
GATTTTCTGACGCGCTCGGCCGTGCAGGATCAGCAAGTGGGCTTGGTGATCCGCCAAGCCAAAACCGTCAACCCTCGTTTGGGTGGCGATTTGATTCTGACCTGTGATTTACAGGAGCGCCGCCTGCTTGTGGCTCAACGCGTGATAGGGACTAGCCAAGCGCACATGCTGATGCTCAGAAGCATTACGTTGGATGCGCGTGATCCGTTAGAGAATGTCCACAGATATAGCAACGAGTATGTACGGGTACGCCGCCGCCGCGAACATTTCTGGCATTTTGCCTATACCGACCCAGCCCCGCTCGACCCGCGTGAATTTGTGGAGATGGGCTGGCCCCCAGAGCTACCCGAAGTGCCACGCTGGCATTACTCTGGTTGCACGGGTTTGGCATGGGCTCCTCGAGCTGAGGGGCGGGTTGGCATTGAGGGTTTTGCGGCCAATCAGGTTGGTGTTACTCTGGCGGGTAAACCTGATTCTTCGGAGGCATTCGATCTTAACTACGTTTTTGTGCTGGACTTTCAGACAGAGCCATTCAAAAACACTGTCATGGGCAATTTGTCGTAACCGCCGATTCGCATTTATTTATGCAAGGAGATTTACTATGCCTTTCGGACCTATTCCTTCTAATAAAAAACTGGGGATTGCAAACGGCAATATGCCCGATTCAGCGGGCTTTGCGAACTATGTACTACGTTTGGCGGGGTTAATTCCTGTCTATCAAGGGCAACTGGTGCGCAGTGTAAATTGGGCACCTCCGGGGAATTTTGCAAATGGTTCGGGTGATGCGGTATGGTGCGCTCCGGCTGATATTAGCTACAGCCAAACTGGCTACATCCGGGAAATTTCTGGTAATGACACGTATTATGCGCGTAGATGCTTAAGAGATGCGCAGACCCCAGCGAATGCCTTACTGGACACGCCGCAGGGGCAGGGCCATGCGAGCCAGACTTCAAATCAAGTTTACTATTTTGGCAATGAACCTGAAACGTATAGTCCCAATATAGGATCAAATAACGGATGTAGTGGATGGGGCGCTCGGGATAACATCATTGATAGTTTTCTTTCAGGCATATTTCCTAACAACCCTATCCCAAACCTAGCTTTTTGGGAACCAGATGGTCCAGTTAATCCGAAATATCATACGAAAGCAGATGCTCTGGCTTACTCGTTCCTAAAGGTCAGAAAAGAACTCGTCCAGACAGCACCATACGCTAGCCGTAACCATACAGTCTTGCCCCCTTGCGCCATTAACATCGCAGACTTAGGTCTTAGATCTAATAATCAGTACTCTCCTCCCGGGCAATATTGGAATACGTTTTACACATGGGTCAAAAGTGGCTTTTTGATAGGTTTACCTAACTTGCCAGCTTATATCAATAATATGAATACGCAAGTGGGGGTAACAGCTCTAGAAGATTTGAAGGTGTTGCACGCTCATTATTATGATCAGGAGCTCAAAAATTGGCCATTGGCTGCGACACTACCAGCAGATTTGCCCGCTAGATCGGTGGCCAAGTTAGCCGTTGCCGCAAGGCATGCAACCAATTGGCTGCGTGGGATTTATGGGCTTGCCCTCACCGCCGATATCCCAATAGACATCTATTTGAGCGAAAGCGGCCCAAATTGGCTTATCCAGGATCCTGGTAGGGACCCAGTTGCGGCTCTTCGCTTACCTTGTTATTGGGCGGGGGGCTGGCCTAATTTTCAGATGGGGTTATCTTGGTGGAACACTTGGCTGTGTTGGATGACACGCCGTGCCGCCTATGATTGTAAGTTGCAAGGCTGGAACACCGGTGCACACACGCTACATGCAGGCGTACACGAACCCATGCAGCCACCGTATGTTGCCCCAACTCTGGATGGTCCAGGCTGGAGCTTTGGGAATTCTCGCAATCAGGTTTACTTCAATTGCGACAATGCGATGTGGTCTCCAGGACAGGTCAACAGTGCAGAAACAATCAACGTACCTGGATTGGCAGAGGTGGGGCGGTTTAAGAGATCGTTCTCGTGCTTTCCTGATACCGCTTGGGACTACTTAGGTCTCCCCTACAAATTTTGGCGCAGTGGGCCTTTTGCAGCCTGCCTTAAAGTTTGGAGCGAGGTTGGAAATGACCCAGACCCCGCAAGTTTTGGGTCTGGCTGGTATACAAATACGGCTTCAGGCATAGTAGGGACGTATTCGATCACCATCCCTGCTGGTTACAGCACCATTTATTTTCCGCTGATGAAAAGCACTTTGGGTACCTTTTCCCCTTCACCTACCATTAATTTCACTTGGCTTAAGCAAGATGCAAATGGAAACGTCATAGGCAGTACTAATCATGGTTGCATGCTGGCCTCGGAGATGACAGATTCGCAGACTTATACAGGCTTTAACCCTTGGAATACCACCACATCCTATAACCAAGACATCTATTCCTCAATGATCTTTCCTGCTGTGTGCTATTCGTCAACCCCTAAGACTATAAAAATCCGTTTGGATCGCAATCTAGCCGGCCCTCAATTGCGGTTTGGACGACCTATCGTGCTGCCGTTTGCCTGCTCCTGGTTTTACGACCAATAGAAGTCTGTATGAGGGATACACGCCAATGAATTACAGTCTCTTTTTGCGTACACTTATGGCAATAGCCGTTTTATTACAGCCGCACAACGCGTTCGACACATCTGTGCTTTGCCCCAAACCACACTGTGTTTATCTTCCTGTAATGAACAACCCTATACCTGTCACAGCCAAGGCATTACGCACGCTGGGTGGTGGAAAGTTTGGCTCAGGCCCAGCCTTTGGTGAAGTCGTTAACAATAGCTACTCGCCTGTTTACAACGTTGTCGTACAAGTCACTTTTGTTAATGTATTGAATCTCGATGTTAGTAGTTTTACCAACACCACACTCTTAACAGCAACCTTTCCAGGCCAGGTCAATCCATTTATCGTGTCTCACAAAGGCGGCTTTGTCCAGATTTCCGATACAAAAGTGCTCTCGTGGGACATTACTCCCACCGTAACCTTGTCAAATCTTACAGTCGTGGCATCTCATGCCTATACAGTTCCATACGCTGCCCCAATCGGTTACCCCACCTTTTACGTTATTGTTACTGGCACATTGCGCAACGACACAGGCAGAACGCTAAAAGATGGGCATATTTACGTGTGGAATGTGAACCCGGCCTCCATCGATCATAAAACTATTTCGCAGGTAGCGCCGGGGGCAATGGTCACATTTACTGCAGGGTTGATTGAGGGAGTGCTACCCACCGACACTATCCATATCGTCGCTCAGGGTGTCGTCTCACCCTAACCCAATCTGCGATCCTCGATAATTTCCCCAATCCTGTGCTATTCGTCAACACCTAAAACCATAAAAATTCGCTTGGATCGCAATCTAGCTGGCCCTCAACTGCGGTTTGGACGACCTATCGTGCTGCCGTTTGCCTGCTCCTGGTTTTACGACCAATAGAAGCTGGGAGACGTGTAAATGTTTTATAGTTTTTTGATGCACATGCTACGCAACTTAACAGCAACGGTTTTGTTATTACAACCCCATGCTTTCTCTAACGCTGCTATCGCATGTTCAGAACCACAGTGTGTTTACCTTCCTATAATCAGCAATTCTCTGGTTATCACTATCAATGAAATTAAAGGATGGGGCGGGAAATATGGACGATCAGGTGCTTTTGGTGAAGTTATTAACAATAGCAACTTTCCTGTGTACAACGTCGTAGTGCAAGCCACCTTTATCGGTTTATCTGGCATTCCCCAGAGCAGCACTAACACCACTTTCTTGACTGCAACTTTGCCGGGTCAGGCGAATCCGTTTTCAATAGCATCCCCAGATGCGTATGGCGCTTTAGTGGCTTCAAAAGTATTGTCATGGGACATTACCCCCACAATATCTCTTTCAAATCTTACGGTTGTCACATTGTCCAACTATTTGGAGCCATCAAATCCTCCAATTTATCGCCCCGTTACCGGCACCCTACGCAACGACACAAACACCACGCTAAAAGATATACAGCTCTATGTATGGAATGTGAAGAGTGTTGGTTGGGATGGTCAAGTTATTTCGCGAGTTTCTCCAGGCGACACGGTCACTTTCAGCGCAGCTTTTGGCCAAGGAGTGCCTCCTACCGACACCATCCACATCGTCGCTCAGGGTGTTGTCTCGCCTTAACTCTGGCAGAAGACCATCAAAATCCGTTTGGATCGCAATCAATCTGGTACTGAGCTTAGATTTGGGCGACCGATTGTGTTGCCATTTGCCTGCTCCTAGTTTTACGATCAATAGAAGCTAAAAGTGGGGAGATGTACAAATGTCCAGAGTTTTTTTCAAAAATATTCTACGCAACTTAATCGTAATCGTCTTATTGTTGCAACCACATGCGCTCTCTAACGCTGGTACTCTATGTTCAGAAACACATTGTGTTTACCTTCCAATAACTAGCAATCCTTCTCCCCCTGTCGCAATCAGCCTAGTTAAATTCAGGTCTAAAATATACGAAAGATCGCTCACGGGTGAAATCATTAACATTAGTGATTACACGATATACAACGTTCAAATACAGGCAACCTTTGGTATTTATAATCCTTTTACCGGAGTTTACGAAGGTAGCCATACCGACATCATTCCAACTGTTCTCACCGCAACTCTGCCAGGACAGACAAATGTTTTTTTCTACCTTACTGGATCTAAGTCCACTTGGATTTTAAGTACCACGAAGGTTGTGTCTTGGGATATCGCTTCCACAAGTTCTTTTACAAACCTCGCGATAACGGCATCGCACATCTATACATTCCCATTTGATTATGTGGACGGTCAATATGTCATTTATTCCATTGTCACCGGCACTCTACGCAACGACACAGGCAATACTATAAAAAATGTGCAGGTTTACGCATGGAATGTGGAAAAGACGGTCGGCGGCCGCCAAACTATTTCACAAGTAGCACCGGGTGCCACCGTCGCATTCAGCACAACATTGGCTGAGGAATTAACGCCAACCGACACCATCCGCATCGTCGCTCAGGGCATCGTCTCGCCTTAACCCCATCTCAATTCAGCAAAACGCAACCTAGACTCAGAGGTTATGTCTAGTTTTCGCGTTTGAGCGAACGCGTGCGCACATTCAACAGCCAAGTGTGTTCCTTGTTCTTCAAGATCACATGCTCAGTGTCTTCCCAGCCGGTGGGTACAAACAGGTTGTCGTCGTTTGCAATTAGCGTTGTTACCGTCATCGTTGCAACATCTACAAGCAGTGTGTCATAGCGATCGTCGCCCGAACAAGGGTGGCGCGCTGCCGTCAAAGCGATCTTTTTGCCATCTGGCGACCACACGGTATGACCAAACTGCGTTGTGTCGTCGTCAGTCAGTTTTATTATTTGGCTGAATTGCTTGGTCAGGTCATACACAGCCAGTTGCCGCCCACCCAGACCCGCCAGAAAATTCTCGTCGGGCGAGAGCGCCAGCCAAGAGCCGACGCTGGGCGCAATAGTGATAACTTGGCCCGTTGCCAAATCCAAACGATGCAAGTCTGAGCCATTTGCAAACAACGCGCAGCCATCCCCCACAAACTCATGGGTGAAATAGAGTGCATCGCCATTTTTGGCCCAAGTCAAAGGCTGAGGCGTGCTATAGCCCAATCCGAATGGCCCTTGAGATTCGACTGCAAGCCAGTGTTGTTGCCCGTTGGTGCGCCGCACAACCAGGCGGGTGGCGTAGACATTTTGTGATGAGCCTGACTTTGGCAACCACGCCGTGCTCTGCGCCACCCACAAGCCGTTGGGCGAGGTGGATGTGGTGGTGTAGACATCGCTGGTCTCCGTTGTGAGGGTAATCACCGACGCTGGCATTTGGGTGGCGATTGCCGTGCTTTGCCGGGGCGGTGGCGGAAAAGAGCCTAAGCCACACCCAACCAAACTCGCTGTAACGACTATCCCCATTCCCAACCACCACATGAATCTTTTCATAAGCCTCCACCGAACCGTCAATGGTAAAATCCCGCCCCTCTAACAAGCCAGCGTGCAACTTCATTCAGAAGAATCTGCGATGTTTGAGAGGGCAGAGCGGATACACGCTAATCAAAATAATTCTAGGAGTAAAAAAATAAAATGGCTCTCACCAATGAACAGAAGAACGCAATCATCGCTGAATATGCGACCAAACCCGGCGACACCGGTTCGTCGCCCATTCAAATCGCCATGCTTACCAAGAAGATCGTTGAGCTAAACGGTCACTTGAAGACGCACAAGCACGACGAAAGCAGCCGCTACGGCCTGATTAAGATGGTCGGTGCGCGGCGCGCCCATTTGAAGTATCTGGCAGTTGAAGACCCGGCGGCCTATAAGGCCATTCTCGGTAAGCTCGGCTTGCGCAAGTAGTATGATCTAGACCTCACAAGGTTAAAAACTTGTGAGGTCTTTTAATGTCGGCGGCGGAAGGGCGTAGATGTTAGAGGTTAGTGACCAAATCGTTTTGGCCCTTAACCTCTAACCTCTAATCTTCCCCGCCCAATTTGGCAGTGCCTCTGGTGTTTTTTGTTTGGCACTTGGCCGTTGTTTGATAGCGTACGCCCTGATCGTGTGTGGCCGCAGTCCTGAGCGAAGTCGAAGGATTTGACTGCGAACCCTGCATGAAAAGCGCACGCTCAGGAGCCAGGCTCTGGTTAGAGTCACTCATATAGAGGCGCAGGCTGAAGCCTGCGGCTACCACAAGCAATCAGCCAATTACTAATTACCAATTACATCTTCGGGCACAAGGAAATAACACAACGAAATGGATACGTCTTTAATTGTTCCTGGCGAGAAGCCGGAAAACCATGTCTACACCGCGCAGATGGGTGAGACCACTTTGACTGTTGAGACTGGTCGCTTGGCAAAACAAGCCGGTGGCGCTGTAACCGTGCGCATGGGCGATAGCATGGTGCTGGCGACGGCGACCATGAGCAAGAACGTGCGGCAGGGCATCGATTTCTTCCCGCTGAGCGTGGAGTACGAGGAGCGCATTTACGCCGCAGGCCGCATCCCCGGCAGCTTCTTTAGGCGCGAAGGCCGCCCCGCCGAATCGGGCATTTTGGTGTCGCGCCTGGTAGACCGCCCCATGCGCCCACTCTTCCCGGATGACTTGCGCAACGATGTGCAAATTATTATTACCGTGCTAAGCCACGACCAGATCAACGACACCGACATTCTGGCGATTAACGCCGCCAGTGCCGCGTTGATTATTTCGGATGTGCCGTTTACCACCCCGGTGGGCGCGGTGCGCGTGGGCTTGATTAACGGCGAATTTGTCTTCAACCCCACGATTCCAGAGATGGCCTACAGCGATTTGGACCTGCGCATTGCGGGCACCAAAGAAGCGATTGTGATGGTGGAGTGCGCGGCCAACGAAGTGGACGATGCCATCATGGTCGAGGCCTTGAAGGCCGGTCATAAGGCCATCCAAGAAATTGTGGCCGTGCAAGAGCAGATGGCTGCCGAACTGGGCAAGACCAAGAGCGACTACAAGAAATTTGGCCAGAACAAAGAGTTCAACGACAAAGCCCGCGCCGCATTGGCAGGCCGCGTCGAGAAGACTTTGGGTGATGACTCGCTGGAGAAGGTGGAGCGCCAGGCCGCGATGGACTCGCTGGAAGGCGAGGTGTTGGCCCAGATGCAGAGCATTGGCGATGTGAATGCCGACGAGCTGCACAAGGTCGTCAAAGACTTGCAGGCCGAAGCAGTGCGCGCCAAGATTTTGAAGGAAGGTATTCGCCCGGATGGACGCGGCCTCAAGCACATTCGCAGCATTTGGTGCGAGGTGGGCGACCACCTGGCCCCACGCACACACGGCGCAGGCTTGTTCACGCGTGGCGAGACGCAAATCTTGTCCATCGTGACGCTGGGCAGCAAGGGCGATGCGCAACAACTAGACGGCTTGCACCCCAACAAAGAGAAGCGCTACATGCACAACTACAACTTCCCTCCGTATAGCACGGGCGAAGCCAAAGTATTGCGTGGCAGCAGCCGCCGCGAGATTGGGCACGGCGCGTTGGCCGAGCGTGCGCTGATTCCGGTGATTCCGAGCGAGGATGATTTCCCGTACACGTTCCGCGTGGTCAGCGAGGCATTGTCATCCAACGGTTCCACCTCCATGGGCAGCGTATGTGGCAGCACGTTGGCGTTGATGGATGCGGGTGTGCCGATTAAGTCTCCGGTTGCAGGCATTGCGATGGGGTTGATTACCGATGCGGTGCAAGGCGTGACGGGTGGCTACGCCATCCTGAGCGACATTCAGGGCTTGGAAGACCACTTGGGCGACATGGACTTTAAGGTGGCGGGCACGGCCAAAGGCATTACGGCATTGCAGATGGACATCAAGATCAGCGGGTTGACCACGCAGATTTTGGAAGAGGCCATTGCGCAGGCGCACGAGGGGCGCATGAACATCATGGCCCGCATGTTGGAGACGATTAGCGGCCCGCGCGAGACGATGAAGGATCATACGCCGCGTATGTTGATTGTGCAGGTGGACCCAGAGAAGCTGGGCATGGTGATTGGCCCCGGCGGCAAGAACGTGCGCGGCATTCAAGATCAGACCGGCGCGAAAGTGGACATCGAGGACGATGGCCGCATCTTTATTTCGTCGGCCAACGGCGCGGCGGCCGAGAAGGCCCGCGAGATCATCATGGGTATGACGGGCGAAGTGAAGCCCGGCGAGATTTACACCGGCAAGGTGGTGCGCATTACGGACTTCGGCGCGTTCATCGAGATTTTGCCAAAAGTGGATGGCATGGTGCATGTGAGCCAATTGGCGAGCCAGCCTGTGCAGCGCGTTGAGGACGAAGTGCAGATGGGCCAGGAAGTGAACGTGATGGTGATCAAAGTTGAGAATGGCAAAATTAGATTAAGCCGCAAAGCCGTGCTGGAAGGCATGACGCTGGAAGAGGCGCAGGCCAGCGACGGCGGCAACCGCCCACGCGGCGGTGGTGGTGGAGATAGAGGCGGTAGCGGCGGTGGTTTCCGGGGTGGGGATCGTGGCGGCGACCGAGGCGGTGATCGTGGTGGCAGTGGTGGCGGTGGCCGCCCGCCGTTGCGCCGCAGCGGTGGCTTCCGCGACCGTTAGACAAAACAATCGCAAGAACATACAAGCCCATGCCAAAAGCATGGGCTATCTTTTTTTCTCCACTATGTCTTCTCTATCTTCAATCACGCCCGCCACGCGTTCACAAGAGTTTTTTGCGGGTGTGCGCGATGAGCTGCCCATCTTGCTCGGCACCACGCCGTTCGGGGTCATTTTTGGTGTGTTGGCCTTGCGGGCGGGGCTGCCGCAAGATCAGGCGCAGGCTATGTCGTCGGTGGTGTTTGCGGGGTCGGCCCAATTTATCGCGGCGCAATTGTTCGCTCAAAGTGTGCCTGCGGCCGTCATTGTGCTAACGGTGTTCGTTGTCAATTTGCGGCATGCGTTGTACTCGGCGTCCGTCGCGCCGCACATCAAGCACCTAAGTGGGCTGTGGAAAGTGGTACTGGCGTATTTGCTGACGGATGAGGCGTATGCGGTGGCGATAACGCGCTATAACCGAGACGAAACTGATGCGCCAGGTATGTTGTGTCATGCGCATTGGTATTTTCTGGGCGCGGGGTTAACGCTGTGGGGTTCGTGGCAAATTAGCACGGCAGTGGGTGTGTTTATTGGCGCGCAGGTGAGCGAGGGCGTGCGCAGCATTTTGGATTTCACGTTGCCGCTTACGTTCATAGCCATCGTGGTGCCGAACCTGAAAGACAAGGCCAGCACGGCGGCGGCGGTGTGCGCGGGCATCGTCGCCGTCATCGCGTTTAACCTCGATTACAAGCTGGGCCTTATCGTGGCGGCCATTGCGGGTATTGCTGCCGGGATTGCAGCAGAAAAACTTTTTCAGCAGCAGAGTCGCGGTCACAAACCAGGTCTCTCCGAGAGACCTGGTTTGTGACCGCGGGGTACTTATGAGCCTCCTCATCTTCAAGCTCACCATCACCCCGCTGCTCATCGCGCTCAATTCGCTGGTGGGCCGCAAGTGGGGCTCGGTCGTCAGCGGCTTTATGACCGGGTTGCCGCTGACTTCTGGCCCAGTCTCCGTTTTTCTGGCATTGCAGAGCGGCAATGCGTTTGCCGCGCAGTCCGCCATCGGCACCATCGGCGGCAAGGTCTCGGTGGATGTGTTGTGTCTGGTTTATTTTTGGCTGTGCCAACGCTTTAGCTGGCGCATCACGTTGGGGATGGCGTTCGCGGCGTTCATCGCCACAACAGTGCTATGGAATCAGTTTGCGTTGTCGCTGTGGCCTACGTTTATCGCATCAGTTATTGCCATCGTGCTGCTGGTTCAGCTCATGCCCAAACGTGCTGCTACGTTTAGCAAAACCCAGTCGGCCTTGTGGGATATTCCTGCGCGCATGGTGCTGGCGACTGCGTTTGTGTTGCTCATCACCGGCGTGGCAAACCGGCTTGGGCCGCAGCTCAGTGGCCTCATCACGCCGTTTCCCATTTTTGTGACCTTGCTCACAGTGTTTACCCATCGCCTGCATGGGCCAACGGCGGCGCAGCAATACTTGCGCAGCTTTGTCATCGGTTCGTTGTCGTTCAGCGTTTTCTTTCTGGTGGTTGGCCTGCTGCTGGTTTCGATGGGGTCGCTATTAACCTACGCCCTAGCGACAATTGCGGCACTCGTCGTCAACGGCATTTTTCTGTTTTTTAACAAACGCAATTCGTGATGCCTTATGTCTTACTCTGAAATCTGGCTCGTCCTTATTCTGGCAGG
>JAYTNY010000803.1:0-9095 GCA_043748055.1 Roseobacter sp. | reverse complement strand
CGTCGCGGCCTCGGCAAATGGGGCAAAGGCCGATTGGCGAGTCGGCGCGGTTACGTCAAAAATCTCCATGCCAAAGCGCAGATCGGGCTTGTCGCTGCCGTAGCGCTCCATCGCTTCCTTGAAGCTCAGGCGGCGAAACGGCTTGTACAACAGCTTCCTGTCATGCAACGCAGCCTGGCCCTCGGCGAACTCGGTCACCAGCCCTTCAATCAAGTTCAAGATGTCCTCGCGCTCCACAAAGCTCATCTCCACATCGAGCTGCGTAAATTCGGGCTGGCGGTCGGCGCGTTGGTCTTCATCGCGGAAGCAGCGCGCAATCTGAAAATAGCGCTCGATGCCGCCGACCATGAGCAATTGCTTGAGTTGCTGCGGGCTTTGCGGCAAGGCATACACGCTGCCAGGATGCACGCGGCTGGGCACCAAATACTCGCGTGCGCCCTCCGGCGTGCTCTTAAACATGATCGGCGTTTCGACTTCCAAAAAGCCATGCCGATCCATGTAATCACGCATGAACTTCACTAGCTTGTGGCGAATCGTCAGGTTGCGCGTCATGCGCTCGCGCCGCAAATCCAAGTAGCGAAACTTCAAGCGCAGGTTCTCGTCCACGTTCGAGCCGTCGTCATCAATCGGGAACGGCGTGAGTTTGGCAGCGTTCAATATATTTGCCGCCGTTGCTACCACTTCAACCTCACCCGTTGCAATTTTGGGGTTGCGCATCTTTTCGGGCCGAGCCACCACGTTGCCAACGATTTGCACCACAAATTCGCTGCGCAGGCTCTCGGCCACCTTAAAGGCCTCGGCGGGCACTTTGGCCGGGTCCAGCGTAATCTGCGTCAAGCCATAGCGGTCGCGCAGGTCAATAAAAATAAGGCCGCCGTGGTCGCGGCGGCGATGCACCCAGCCCGCTAACGTCACGCTTTGGCCTGCGTGTTCGGCCCGTAATTCTCCGCATGTGTGTGTTTTGAACATTGTGTCACCCCGTTTTACAAACAAAAAAGAGCCGCTCATTAAGAGCGGCTCTCAGTCATCTACGCTTGAAACTTGCAAACTTGCCTTAAACGCGAAAGACTAAGCGACGCCCTCTAGAGGCTATCGTTATCGTCATTATTGTTCGCGTTCAAGTTGCCTTTCATTACACATAATCATACCTCAGTCATCGGCAATCCAGCGTTTCCAAACCAGGTTTCTTGAAGAAACCTGGTTTGGAAACGCGACGCTCGTGCTATCTTCAAGGGCATGAATCACTGGATGGATTTCTCTCACACCCAACCGCCTGCACGCCCCCTCGTCATCGGCCATCGCGGAGCCAGCGCCCATGCGCCAGAGAACACGTTGGCCTCTTTTCGGCTGGCGTTAGATCAAGGTGCGGATGGCATCGAGTTTGATGTGAAGCGCAGCCAGAGCGGCGAGGTTGTCATCATGCACGATGTCAGCGTCGATAGAACGACCAACGGCAGCGGCAATGTGCATCAACTGTCGCTCCATCAACTGCGCCAGCTAGATGCAGGCAACGGCGAGCATGTGCCGACGTTAGATGAACTGTTTGAAGAACTGGGCGCACGTGATGCCGCCAGAGGCCGCCCGTTTTTGTTTAACGTAGAAGTGACGAATTACACAACGCCGCAAGACGGCTTAGAGCAAGTTGTAATTGAGGTGGTGCGGCGCCACAACATCAGCGAGCGTGTGATGTTCTCGTCGTTCAATCCGCTCTCGGTGCGCAAACTGAGCCAGCTTGCGCCAGAAATTCCGCGCGGCATTTTGTACTCAGGCGATATGCCCATCCACCTGCGCAATGTGTGGCTGGCCCCATTTATGCCGCACCAGTTTCGCCACCCGCAGTTGAAGATGGTAACGGCAGACTATGTACAAAAGCTGCTGCAAAAAGGCCTGCGTGTAAACACTTGGACAGTGAACGAACCCGTCGACATGCGCCACCTAATCAAATGCGGGGTAAATGTGTTGATGGGCGATTCGCCAAAGACGATGAAAGAGGTGACTGGGGATTAGGGATTAGGGATTGAAAAGCGTTGCACTCTAATCACCAGTCCCTAATCCCTAATCACTTCTTACAACGGAGAGGACAGGATTCGAACCTGCGACGGTGTGAACCGTACGCGCTTTCCAGGCGCGCGCATTAGACCAGACTATGCTACCTCTCCCTATTTATGTGCCACCTGGCACGCGCAAATTCTACTAGAGCTATTGCGTAGCGGCTGGGTTTCCCTGCTCAAAACTCGGCTGAGTTCACCATCAGACACAGCTACCCAACTTTTACAACAATTGACAAACCTTGCACAAACCCCTACAGTGTGAGGCCATGTTCGAGGATTACAGCGACGAACCGATCTTCAATGTCAAAGCCGTAGCCACCCAATCCGGCGTCGAGGCCTCGACATTGCGGGCCTGGGAACGGCGCTATGGCGTGCCTCAGCCACCGCGTTCAGATAGCGGCTATCGGCTGTATTCGGCGCGAGACACCGCCATCATTCGCTGGCTGAAGCAACAGCTTGAGGGCGGCATGAGCATCAGCCAAGCCGTAAGCATGTTGCGCTCCATTCAAGCGGGCCGCCAGTCGCCTCTCGGCCAGGCCAATCACACGGTTAATCACGTTGCCAACCCTGTTTTGCCTCATGTCAATGGGCTGATCCCATCCAACGGCTTGACCAAAACGATTGGGCAATTTGACCGATATGTGAGCGTGGCATTTGACTACGCAAGGCATTTTGATGAGGCCGGTTTTGACCACGTTCTGGGCGAAGCCTTTGCGCTCTACTCGCTGGAAGATGTGTGTGCAAAAGTCATTCAGCCGCTGCAGATGCTGCTGGGGGATGGCTGGCACAAGGGCACTGTCACCATCAGCGTCGAGCACTTCGCCACCAATTTGGTGCGCCGCAAGTTGATTGCGTTATTCGCGGCTTGCCCGCCGCCTACAGACCACCGCAAAATTGTGACCGGTTGCGCGCCCGAAGAATTCCATGAACTGGGCATCCTGATGCTCTCGTTATACCTGCGCCGTCGGGGCAAAGACGTTATTTTTCTAGGCCAGGCCACCGCCGCCAACCGCCTCAGTGAAATGCTGATGCAGACACAGCCGCGCATGGTGTTGATGTCGGCCAGCACGCTGCGCACAGCCACAAACCTGTTGGACATCGTAGAGGTCTTGAATGATCGGCAACTGGCATCGGTGTTGTTCGCCTATGGCGGGTTTGCTTTTCAGCAACTTCCAGACTTGGCGAGGCACTTGCCAGGGATTCATATTGCCGATGACGTGCAGCAAGCGATTGACCAGATTGATGCGATGCTGGATACAGGCGAAACTTTTGCTCGGCGCAGCCCGCGCGCCTCGCCCGAAACGAAGCAGGCCTGGCACGACTTCAAACTGAGCCGCGCCCTGCTGGCCGCAGACATGATGGCGGGCATGCGCCAGCAACCGGCTTTTAACTACGATTTTGTAGCGCAAAGCAGCGAGCAGTTTGCCAGCGCCATCGAATCGGCCCTGCGGCTGGATGCGCCGGAACTGCTGAGCCAGACAATGGCCTGGCAATGGACTGCCCGCCCACCCGATGGCCCCTCTGTCCTTCAATTGGAACAGCAGGTTAGCATTTTGGCCCAAGCCGTTCAGCAGCGTGTCCCAGCCGCCAGTCGCAATTGGGTGGCCGCTTGTGTGGAAAACTTGGCGGCTTCGCTGAGATTGCACAAAGATTAGACAAACCATCTAGATATTTTCACGAAATTCTCATCAAAGCCATTAAACTTAAGTAGGTGAGTAAGCTGTTGCCTGCAACATCTGAATCACCATCCGTAAGGAGAAACATGATTCTGGTTACAGGCGCAAACGGCTATGTTGCCGGATATGTGCTGAAGACATTGGCAAAAGCCAATTCGGGCAATACCCCAAGCGGTGTTCGGGCGCTCGTGCGCAGCCAAGCTCAGTTTGCGCGGCTGCAAGCGATGGGTGTTGAGCCTGTGCTTGGCGACGTGACCGAGCCAGCATCACTCGCGGCCGCATTTCAGGGTGTCAGCCAAGTGATTCATCTGGCTGCTGTCAACCGCGATAAAGGCGCGGTGACGATGGAGCGGGTGAACCAGCAGGGCACCATCAACGTTGTGGATGCAGCCAAGCAAGCTGGGGTTCAGCACATCATTACGGTGGTGGGATTGGGCGCAAGCCCAACAAAGCCCTACCCATTGGCAAAGACGCAGGGTGTGGGTGTGGACTACCTCGTGAAAAGCGGCATTGCATACACGATCTTAGAAGCATCGGTCATCTTTGGCGCAGGCGACGAGTTTTTGAATACGTTGGCTGGGTTGGCGCGCATCCCGCCGTTCATGGTGGTGCCAGGGGATGGCAAGTCTCGCTTCCAGCCGATTGCCGCGCAAGATGTGGCGTCTTGCGCGGTTAAGTCGCTGGGTTTGGCCGAGGTGAGGAACAAGCGATTGCAGATTTGCGGCAGCGATGTGTTGACATTGGAACAAATTATCGACGCGATTTTGGCGGAGATGAAATTGAACCGAGCCAAGATTCATATGCCGGTGCCTATCTTGAAAGTGGCAGTGAACCTGATGGACAAGCTGTTGCCTAAGCCGCCGGTAACGCCCAGCCTGCTGGCGCAACTGGGTGTGGACAATGTTGCGACCGACAATGCGACGGAGAAAGTGTTTGGCCTGAAACCAATCAAGCTGCGCGAGAGCATCTCATTTGTGCGCGAGATGACGCTAGGAAGATTAATTGGGCGCACGCTAGGCAAAGCGGACTATCGGTGAATTTTGTAGGTTGCGCCATCCATAAACCCTAAAGGCCTTGATGTGGTGGGTTTTTGATGGGTTGGTTTTGAAATCGGGTCTTTGGGGATTCGTAAACCTTATTAGCAGTGTAACGAGCCAGCTTCTTTTGAGTTGTTGTGTTGTTTGGATTAGGTGAGTAGCTGGTTCGTTCAGCGTCTTCGGTGTCTTGTGGGGTTGTTTCAGTTGGGTTGTTTGTCGGTGTAAATTTCAGTTGTGTTGGTTCTCTGTCTGGCTTGCGACTTGACGAGTATTCCCCCAAACTCGTCAGGTCGTGAGCCGCCCATCGGCTGCTTTAGGTGGATGGGAGCAAGCGCACTGTGGGCTATTGTGGCTCCATCGTGCGCTTTTATTTTGTCTAAACCTCCGGCTTGTGTTCCGCGAAGGGCATGATTAATGAGTTACTACGAAACCTCTTTCATCGTCAACGCGCCCCTGGATAAAGTGTGGGCGTTTCACGATGACCCTATCGGCCTCACCAAAATCATGCCCTTCCCGCTCAAAGTGGTATTGGAGCAGGTAGACCGCCCGGTGCAGGCAGGCAGCCGCATTTTGATGAAGTGGTGGTTTGGCCCCTTGCCCGTGCGGTGGAACATCACCGTGCGCGAGAAAGTGGCGATGCGCCATTTCACCGATGTGCAGCCCGCAGGCGAAGGCCCTTTTGCAATGTGGGAGCACACTCACGCCTTCGAGCCTGTTGCCAACGGCACCCGCGTCATCGAACGCATCCACTACGAATTCCCATTCGGTGTTCTGGGTAAATTTGTAGACCGATTAATGGGGTCATTGATATTCAAGCTGATGTTTGCGCCACGCGCGGTGATTATGCGCAAATATTTGGAAGGGAAGTAAAAAAAGCAACAATGAAAGGACAAACGATTTTGATTACCGGTGCCAGTAGCGGCATTGGCAAGGCGGCCGCGCTGCAACTGGCGGCCAAAGGGGCCAACCTGGTGTTGGCTGCGCGCAACTACGCCGCGCTCACCCAGGTGGTCAACGAGGCGCGGGCGTGCGGTGGCAACCCCATCGCCGTGCCCACCGATGTGACCCAGCGCGCGCAGGTGGCCGATTTGGTGAGCGAGGCCACATCGGCATTCGGCAGTATTAACGCGCTGGTGAACTGCGCAGGTGTGGGCATTTTGAAACCTGCGCCGGAGTTGAGTGAGGCCGACCTGGACGAGATGTATGCGGTGAATGTGAAAGGCTTGATCTTCGTCACCTCGGCGGTGGGCACTGAAATGGCGAAGGGCAAAGGTGGCAAAGTGGTGACGCCGGTGGGCACGATGGGCCGCTTTGTGATGCGTGGCAGCGCGGGCTACAGCGCCAGCAAGTGGGCCGCCGTCGGTGCGCTCAAAGCCATGGCCACCGAGTGGCAACGCCAGGGTGTGGGCTTCTCGCTGCTGTATTTGGGTGGCGTGGACACGCCGTTTTGGGACAAAATCGAGATGAAGGTGCAGCGCGACAAAATGTTGACGGCGGACGATGCTGCCCGTGCGATTGTGTATGCGTTGGAAGCCTCATCCAACGGCATGTTGAACGAGATGACGTTGCAGCCAGAGAGCCACCAGCTAATGTAGGGCCTCGTCTGCAAGCTCGATGTTTGCCACGCGTGTAACCGAGCCAGTCATGCGGGCGTGGAAGTCCTCAGAAATCTCAATCTGCAAATTGCCGCCGGGCATGTGTGCGGTGATAGGTAACTTAGCCGCGCACAAGCCCAGCCGCACAGCCACTGCGGCGGCGGCGCAACTACTGCTGCCGCTGGCTAAGGTGTAGCCTGCGCCACGTTCCCAAATCTCCAGACGAATATTTTGGCGGTCTAACATCTGCACGAATTGCACGTTGGTGCGGTTGGGGAAGCGGGCATGGTTTTCGATGAGCGGGCCGATGGCTTTGGCTTCTTCGCTGGAAACCGATTCGCAAAAAACCACGCAGTGCGGGTTGCCGATGTTGGCGGCGTTGATTATGTAGACAGGCAGCGTTCCAGCGATGGATAAACCAGGTTTTTTAGAAAAACCTGGTTTATCCATCGCGGTCTTGCGCGCGAGGTCGAGCGTTGCGCCCAATGCCTCGAATATCACTTGGCCCATCTCGACTTGCACCATGCGCCCGCGCTCTAAAACGCAGCAGCGCACTGGCCCACCGCACGTTTGCACCACGAAAGGCTCATCGCCAACCCGTCCCTCATCAAACAACCAACGGGCAAAGATGCGCAGGCCGTTGCCGCTTTTCTCGGCCTCGCTGCCGTCGGGGTTAAAAATTTGCACCTGGGGGTGCGGACTTCGCAGATGCGGCACTAAAATGCCATCGCCGCCAATGCCAAAGTTGCGATGACAGATGCGCTGAATGCGCTCGGTCGTCAGCAAATATTCTTGCGAGGTCGAGTCGAATATCAGATAGTCGTTGCCCAAGGCGTGATACTTGACGAAGCGCATCTACGCTCTTTTATTAGGCCTCTTGCAAAAGTCTATTCGCACGCGGCGCTCGTAGGGGCGTTGCATGCAACGCCCTTGCTTTTGCAAGAGGTCTACTCTTTGTCCACAACCTTCCAACTTCCATCAATCGTCTCGCGGCTATCTGGGCCAGATGCAGCAGCGCCAAACGGTTGGCTGGCTGCCAGGTCATTGCGGTGTTCTTGAACAATGTGTTGCGGCGTTAGCGAGATAAACGTTTGCAGCCCCAACAGCACCACCCCCAGGTCGTCCATCTGGCCGATCACAGGGATCAGGTCGGGGATCAGATCAAGCGGAAACAACACGTAGAGCAACGGTGCAAACGGCAATAGCTTCAAGTAAGACGGCACGCGCGAATCTCTCAGCAGCCGCCCCACCAAACGAATGTGATTGAAGATGGATTTGAGAATGCCGATCTTCTCCGGCGTAATGTTCGGGTTCTTCATCTTAAGTTCAGCCTCCACTGTCAACTGTTTGTTACGCACCAAATAGCGGTGTGTTGCGAGAATGAGCAATTGGCAATTGGCTATTCGCGGACAAAATAGCCAATTGCTAATGTTTACCACTTCCGCACCGGTTCCAACAGTACCGGCTCGGCCACTTGCATGTCCACATCGCCCGCCGGGTTCACGCGGATGATTTTGGTGGCGTGCGCCAGAATGCGCCAACCATCGCACAAGTGCATTAGAGCATCGTCGGTGGTTTTACGGCGCACACGCAAGGTGGCTCGCAAGGTCTTGCCTTGCGCCATCTCGTTGGCGATACCCAGCAAAAAAGGCTGCGCATCGGCGGGCAATGTGCGAGAGAGCGCTGCCACGGCGCCCGCATCGCCGCTCAGCGTTTGCGCATCACCGGCATAGGCCGAATCGGCAAGGGCAACGCCTGCCACGCGCAGCCAGCGCGCCGGTTGCTGCGTTTGAATCCAGGCTTCCACAGGCCGATCTAAATCCAAATCGCGCAAAAACAAAATGGGCTGTTCGCCAAATGGCGTAAGGCCAAACACCTCGGCGCGCGGCTCCAGAATAGCGTTATCCTCCACCCAGCCAAACAGCGAGAGTTTGTCGAACAGCGTGTTGCGCTCGGTCATCAGCGCGCCAACCAGCAGCGGGAACGGCGCGGTCATAATCGAAAAGCCAAACAGCACATTGGTTGTGTTGTCGGGGGTGTTGATGGGGCTGAGACCAGGCGCGGCGCACAACTTATCGGACAAGGCCTCAGCGCCATCTCCAATCACCAGCAGCACCGCTTGGGATGAAGCCACAAGCTGGCCTTTGGCCTCTAGCGAAAGCAAATCGTTGAATGTGAGTTGCATTTAGCGTTTGTACTCAATGCGCTTGCCGGTCATCGCCTCCAACAAACGCGCTACTAACCAGAGCAAACTTAGCACGATTAGGTTAATAAACGCGGTGATGGCAAACGCCGCCGCCAGCCAGCGCAACACAAACTGCGCGCCCGGTATAAGGGCCGTCAACCACGATGTACCGCCAATCAACACCAACGCGCCCACAGCCACAACCAAGAAGCCCAGCACCGGCGGCCAGGATTGGGTGTCCGATGGCGAAGGCATCATGCTGTTGGCGATGGCGAAGACGAGGTAGAACCACAACAGCGCATCCGGCGCGCGAACGGTAGCCAATAGCTGCCGGGCAAACGCGGGCACATCGCCCGCGCCCATCGCGCTAATCAACGCCGATGAGTTGAACACATACCACCCAATAGCGATGAGCGCGGCGCTGCCAAACAGCAACGGAGCCGCGCCGATCAGGCTGGCCCGCACTGCATCGGTACGCAAAATCTCCACACACCCCAGCCGGATGCCGCCTGCTTGCCGCTTGGGCCACACCGAAAAGTTACGCACCTTCA
>JAYTNY010000802.1:0-4299 GCA_043748055.1 Roseobacter sp. | reverse complement strand
CCACTCGTTGCATCTGTTAATGAGGACAATCGGGGTTATTGCACATATCCAGCGAATTGTCCGGCTATCCCAACGTATCAAATCGGGCAAGGCTCTACGTATGTGTTGATGTCGCCAGCAACGGCAAAGAGTGGAATTGCATTTCCCTTCGTGCGGCGTAAAATTGTGCCTAATTCAAACCCGCCTGCATCTTCAACTGGATTGCAGAGTGGTATCCAAGTTGCAGATGTTTCTGGTGCGCCAAATTCCTGCATGCTGAAATTTGGTGGGTCGTCTTACAGTGAATCTTTTACCTTAAGCGCAAACGGCTCAAAGTCTTGGTTTCTGCCAAACATTACTGGGTTACCCGATACTTTTGAGGGAGCGGCACGCGTGGAATGTGCTGCCAATGTTATTGGCATTAGCAATTCAAGTGATCGTTCCACGAATGTCTCTGGGGATACGGCATCTCAGACTGATGGAATTCCCTATACACCGTGATTGATTTGGTCTTTTCTTTCCGTTTCGATTGCATATAAGTTTGAGACGACATATCAACCCTCCTCTAAAAGTAGTCCGAATAGAATTCACTACAGGGTCACGAAGAACGCAGAGATAAAAATGAATTCTCTGTGTTCTCTGCCTCTGCGGTGAAATCTTTGAAAACCTACTTAACTGCCCCCCCCGGCACTGGCAAAACCCAACGCCTCACCGAGCGCTTGGCCGAGCTGATTAGCGCAGGCACGCGGCCAGACCGCATCCTCGTCATCGTGCCGCAGCGGGCGCAGGCCGAGCGTTACCGCGCGGCATTGGCCCGCGTGCGCGGCAACACGCGTGGCGAGCCGCAGATCACCACGTTCACCGGGTTGGTGCAGCAGCATGTCTCGTTGTTCTTCCCGCTGATGGCCGGACTCGCTGGGTTTGAACAGCCGGGGCGTGAGCCGATCTTTCTCAACATCGAGAGCACGCAATATTTTCTCAATCGCGTGGTCGAGCCGCGCAAGGCCGACTTCGATGAACTCAAACTCTCGCGCCCGCGCCTGCTCGGCCAAATTTTGGATTCGATGACGAAGGCCGCCCTCGTCGGCTTCCCACTGAGCGAGTTGGCCGAGCGGCTTGGCTCGGCGTGGGCAGGAGCGCCGGAGCGCTTGAAGGCGTATGCGGCCATGCAAGAGGCCGCGCTGGCTTTTCGGGCGTATTGCTTGCAACACACGCTGCTGGACTTTTCGTTGGTGATGGAGATGTATGCGCGGCATCTGTTGCCCTCGCAGTCGTATCGAGACTACATAGTCGCCAAACATCGGCATGTGATTGCAGACAACATCGAAGAAGGCGTGCCGGTGCTGCACGATTTTGTGCGTCTGCTGCTAAACACCTGCGACAGCGCCTTGCTGGCCGAGGACGACCCCGGCGGCTATCGCATTTTCTTGGGGGCGGATGGGGTCTCGGCGCGCCGATTACGGGATGGGTGTGATGAGGTGATCGAGGTCGCTTCGCTGCGTCGTGCAGACCTGTCAGGTGAGGCAGGTACAGACGCGGCGGGCAAGGATGTGACTGCCCCACCTGACAGGTCTGAGTCGCGTACTGACTCAGCGGCGCAACATCTGGCGCAATTTTTATTTCAGCCGGAGGCCAAGCCGGATGCGAGCCTCATCCGCGCAGCATTGGGCACCGACCTGACCAGCCAAATGTATTGGCAAGGCATGGTGCGTGAGGTCGCCACAACAATCAAAGACCTCATCAGCGAAGGCACGCGCCCTAATGAGATTGCAGTGATCTCGCCGTTTGTGGAAGATGTGTTGCTGTTTGAGTTGCGCGATCAGTTGCAGGGAACACCAATTGCAGTGCGCCCGCTGCGCCCCTCTCGCCCGCTCAGCGACCACCCGATTACGCGTGCTATGTTGGCCTGGACGAAGCTGGCCTACCCCGAATGGGAGATGTTTGTGAGCGAAGATGAACTGGCGCGGGCGCTCTCGGTGTGCATCGCGGGGCTAGACGTGCCGCGTGCGCAACTGTTGGCGAAGGCTGCCCAACGCATCAGTGTCAAAGAGCTGCCGGTGTTGGAGGATCAGAAACTGCTCAACCGCGTGGGCATGAGATTTAGAGAACCGTATTTGCATTTGCAACGCTGGCTGAGCGAGGTGCGCGAATCGGCCACGCTAAAGCAAGAGCCACTGGATGTGTTCTGGCAGCGCATGTTGGCGCATGTGTTGGTGGCGGAAGGGTTTGCGCTTGCCCTCACCCCCAGCCCCTCTCCTGGGGGGAGAGGGGAGCCCCGCGATTTGGCGGTGGCCTGCGACAAACTCATTCGCTCGGCGCGAATTTTTAGAGAGACATTGGCGCAGACAGAAACGCAAGCCGAAGTCTCGCGCGAGTATGTGAAGATGATTGGCATGGGCCTCATGGCGGCGCAAAGCGTGAATGAGCGCGCAGCCGATGAGCAAGCCGCCTTCAAGCCCGACCCCAATGCCATTTTGCTTTCACCCGCGTATGCCTATCTCACCAACGATTTTCGCGGGCTGTATCGGCGCTATCAATTTTGGCTGAATACAAACTCGTTGGATTGGTATCGCCGCATCGTGCAGCCGCTCACGCATCCGTATGTGCTCTCGCGCAACTGGCTGGCTCCCTCTCCCGTTCTGACGGGGGAGGGTTGGGGTGGGGGGCGAAAGTGGACGGACATGGACGAACACCGCGAGCAAGACAACACCCTGCGAAGATTGGTAAGCGGATTGGCGTATCGCTGCACGGGGAAAGTATTCATAGCGTCGTCGCAAATTAATTTGCGGGGCGAGGAGGAGAGTGGGCCGTTGCAGCGGGTTTTGCGGAAGGCTTTGGTTAGCATGATAAAGGTAGAAGCATGAAGCAAGTTAATGAATCGTCAAAGTTGACATTGAGATTGCTGGAAGAGATCAATAACTTAATAGACACGCTTCAGTTCGAGTTCGCAAAAAAAGAATGGTTCTTAGTTAGGCCTGTCGCCCAGAATGGGCAACTGTATTCTGTACCGCAAGAGAGTGCTGTTGCACAAGATTTAATAACCAAAACTGGCTTGAGCCGGGACGAGGCGAATCAGCTTGTGCAGATGGCTCAGTATTTGCCAGCTTGGTCTCCAAAACGAAGTAACCATGATGGCCGTGTTCCTACGTTCTATCGTCAATATTTGATAAGTCGGTATGACTTTATTGGAGACACATTGGATGTGGTGACAAGCGCAAGTTTGTTAGCTAGCATTTTTGAGGCACTTGAAAAGGCTAATCCGAATAGGAATCTTCGTCAGTCAGTGGCCGACCTGTTTTTTGATGAAGCTGTTCATACTAATCAATCGTCAAATCGGTTGACCGTGCGCCAAAAATTGGTTTGGACAATTGCACGTTCGTTACTTATTCATTTTCCGCCCGATAATCTTGCCGATCTCATCGGTAAGCGGTTGAACGATCTGATAGGCGATATCGCAAAGCAGAAAAGACCTGATGCCGATGATTGCTTTTGGTTACTTGCGCACTTGAAACAGGAAGTGATTGAATTTGTTTTGAAGCAGATTGGGCACAACGTAAAACACTCAAATGATTGGATACACGCCATCTGTCGGCTATTGGACAGCCATCACAAAGCAGCCTCACAAACGCCAGCCCAACTTCAACATGGCTTTGCCTTGCTTTGGCGATTGAATCGGTTTTCCTACGAAGGGTTTCGGAATGCTGCAATGCAATATCCAGCACTGGTCAAATTTGCGACGCAAAGCATCTATGAATTTGCTTATGTTTATAACCCAGATCGTCAATTCATTATTGCCCTTATGAATTATGGGCGAAAATTTGTTGCTGAAGGATCAGAAGATAGAGTTGAGAAAGACGAAGTCGAGGCGTACTTTCAAGTAGAGCGCGTGAGGAGAAAACCATGTCAGGGGTTGAATTTTATTATCAGGGGTTTGGAGTTATCGGATGCTGGATATGTTGAAAAACTATATTCAGAACCGGATCGTTATGGAGAAGACTTGGCTCAAATGGTTGGAACAATGCTTTCAGCTAAACTCAAAGACGATGATGATATTGAACAATTGAAGTCCCGCTTGCGATTGGCAAGAGAAACGAGTGTATTAACTTTTCTAGCTGTCAATTTGTATTATGGAAAACAGGCATGTGATGTCTTGCAACTCCCAAATGCAGCCGCAGAGCTTTGTCATCTTGTTCGAGGCATCGCGTTATTCTGTGGCAATGAGTAACTGCTCAGGCCATGAAGCAGAAAGGGTGCCAGAATACAGAAGATGAAAGCGCTGAGTCGAGAAGAGGTGGGAGCGATCTACGATCAAGGCCGGGA
>JAYTNY010000801.1:0-3233 GCA_043748055.1 Roseobacter sp. | reverse complement strand
ATTCAAGGAGTACACAAAATGAATGTTGCTAAGAAGTTGAATGTTGTCAAAAAAGTAGCGTGTGCATTAGCGATGACTGTCGCTGTTATGTAGGGGGGGGGGGGGTAAAAACTGCTTCAGCTGCAGTTTGGACAACAAGTACGATGGGCTCGTCTAGAATCCAAATGTGGTGTCTTTTAATGCTTGGCCGAAGTGGCACACCGGGGTATTACTCAAATGGATGGAGATGCTCAGGAAACACCGCAGGTTTGCTTATCCACGAACTTAACACCCTATGCGGGGCTGAGTTTAAAAGGAATGCACAATACTACTCGCAAGGTCCTTCCGGGATAACTTGCAGTTTTTTTGTTTGACAGTGTCATTTCAAATCAACTTAGGATGAAATAACAAGAGACCTATTACTCGTGTCATAAATGGCGAGGTTGAATATATTCAACCTCGCTCTTTTTATATGGGTCAGGCTTATAAAATGAATCAAGCACTTTTCTATGATCCGACTCTTTAAGCCCGAAGACCGCGCCGAGATTGACGCGTGCGATTTCACCTTCACCACCAAGACCGTGCTAAGCCTGCGCAAAACTATGCGCGGTGCAGCAGCGATTTGGGAACTGACCGAGCGCGAACTGGAAGGCCAATACATGGGCAACTATGCCCTGGCCGAGCATGAGTGGGAATTTATGTTGCAGCGGCAGGCCAGCAACCCATCGTTGTTGTGCGTGGCCGAAGATGACGCATCAAATGGCAAGCCGGTGGCATTACTAGATGTGTCGTTTGAGGACTGGAACGAGACCGTGCGAATTTGGAATTTGTATGTAGACGCGGCGCATCGGGCCAGCGGGTTGGGCAAAAAATTGGTTGCGCATGCGGCGGCCTGGGCGCGTGCGCCAGAGCGCAAGGCACGCGCGTTGGTGGCCGAAACACAAACCAACAACTATCCCGCCTGCAATTTTTACAAAGCCTGCGGGTTTGAACTCAGCGGCATAGACGATCACTTTTATTCCAACAGCGATGCCATTGCCAAGATGGGCGTGGGTGAAGTGGCATTGTTTTGGTATCTTCCTCTGTAGCAGGCCCGCGATCACAAACCAGGTTTTTTTATAAAAACCTGGTTTGTGATCGCTCGATTTCTAATTTCTTCAATTCCTCGATGACATTATCTTTTGCACAACAACGTACCTCCGCAGTCATGCTGCTGACAGCGAAACCCTCTGATGCATTGGCCGCTTACTTTGCGTTGGAGCATGATGAGAAGCGCACCAAACTAACTGTGCGCGAGGATGCGCACGGGCGCACGCTGGCGTTTGTGGCGGTGTGCCAAACCGGCATAGATTTATTTCGCCCGCTCGTTATTGCACGCGGCGATGACAGCGTGGCGGTGCAAGATGCGCTAAAGGCCGCGCTGACCCCACGTAGGCAATACCTGTTTAGCATGCCCGTTATGCTGCGGCCCGATTTGGATGCAGCCTGCGACTTGCATGGCGAGCAGGTGAACCACGTCTTTAGTTTAGGCAAAGCTGATCTTCAGCCCATCGTTAATATCTTGGTGCAGACGAGCCGCACGCCGGATGGACAACTGCGTGCATTTATCAAGGCGCGGGATGGCTCGAATGCCGCAGAGGCGGGCACATCGTGGCTTTCGGCGAAGTATGCGGAGGTGTATGTGAGTGTGGCCGAGGGCGCACGCGGGCGCGGGTTGGGGAAATCCGTCGTGAGCGCTATCAGCAACCAACTGCTGGAACGCAACAAGCAGCCGATTTATGTGACAAGCACGAACAACACCGCATCGCGCAAGCTGGCCGAGCGCTTGGGTTACCGCGATACGGGCGCGGTGGAGTTGACGGGGGCGATGAGCTTAAGAGATTAGAGATTGGGCCGAACGTTAAAGAAAAATTTTAGGTGCGCGTGCTTTTCTTTCGGCGCGTTTTAAGGTTTACTTGTTATCAAGGTTAAAGAACCTTAAAGAAAAGCAGAATCAATTAGCGTGCTAATGGACTATGTGGTTTGTTGCCAATAGCCAATAGCCAATAGCCAATAGCCAATAGCCAATAGGAAAGATATGTCTAAACGAAGAGAACTAGAAGCCGAGCGCGAAGCACATGAGCGCAAACAGTGGATCACGATTGCCGCCATCATCGCAGGCATTGCGGTGGTGGTGATTGGCGGTGCGGTGATTTTGAGTAACGTGACGGGTGGCAGCACAGCATCAAACAAACCTGCCTCGGTGTTGCCGACAATTAAGACCATTACGGCCAAGGTGCCACCCAATGCGCAACCCAACGAGTTGGCGTGGGGGGCAGCCGATGCGCCCATCAAGGTTGTTGAGTATTTGGATTACCAGTGCCCGCACTGCCAAAATTTTCACAAGAGCTTTGAACCCCAGTTGACAGAAGCCTTTGCCGCAACGGGCAAGGTGCGTTACGAGTTGCGCCCGCTCCCGTTTTTGGATCGCGGCACCACCGAATCTACGGATACTGCGCAAGGGGCCTATTGCGCTGCCGAGCAAAACAAAGCCTGGGAATACCACGAGCTTATTTTCGAGAACCACCCCAGCGGCTTTGAAAACATCGGCAACTACAGCAAGGGCCGCATCAAAGAGATGTTTGGCACGCTGGCCGGTGGGGATGCCGCTAAGTTCGGCGCGTGTCTGGACTCTGATCAAACCAAAGCCAAAGTGCAAGCCAATGCCGATGAGGCCTCGCAGAGCAAAGTGCAAAGCACCCCCAGCTTTGTCGTCAATGGCAAATTGATTACGGGTGATGGACGCATTTCCAGCGTAGATGGCTGGAAGCAAATTTTTGCCGAAGTGGCGCCAGATGTGAAGCTGCCTTAAGAAGTGAATGGGGAATAGGGATTGGGGATTGACGACTCAATCCCCAATCCCCAATCCCTATTCCCTAATCCCTAATCACCACTCATGTCACTACCTTACCAACTTCCCCAAACCCAAACCCCGCGCCCCAAGCTGTGGGCCAACGTGCCCGATGAGCAGTGGAACGATTGGCGCTGGCAACTCAGCCATCGCATCAGCACCTATGAAGAATTTGCCAGCATCATTCATTTGACTGATGAAGAAGCGACTGGTTTGAAAGCCGAGAACAAATTTCGCTCGGAGATTACGCCCTACTTTGCGTCGTTGATTGACCCGGATGACCCGGACTGCCCGGTGCGCTTGCAGGTGGTGCCGCGCGCGCGCGAACTGCAAGCCTTCGAGAGCATGATGGAGGACTCGCTGG
>JAYTNY010000800.1:0-10376 GCA_043748055.1 Roseobacter sp. | reverse complement strand
GGGCGTGGCGTTCGGGCAGCACGCCAGCGTGAACCTTTTGCTGAACCTCTTCGGGCAGTTGCAATAGCCGCAGCAAGTTGCTAACGCCGCTCTGGCTGGCGTAGCCATACACGCCGCCCGCCTCGGTTTGGGTGACACCGAAGTCTTTGACGTAGCGCTGAATGGCGTGTGCCATCTCGATGGCGCTAAGGTCTTTGCGCTGCGCATTCTCTTGCGCGGCGGCGTTGGCCATCTGGCGGTCGGACAGCTCTACGACGTTGAGCGGGAAGCTGCTCCAGCGCGGGTCCTGTAGCGAGGCATCGTGCAGAAACTCGTAGGCGGCTTTGCGCGAATGGCCAAAGGCGAGCTGGTAGCGCACCCCGTCGCCGGGGTTGCTTGGCGGCACCTGGCGCGCGCTGGCCACCTGCAGCAGGCCGTGCTCGGCGATGCTGAGTGCGAGCTTTTTGACGTGCTCGTGATCCTCACCCTGGCGCGGTTGCCAGGGGTTGGGGTCTATGAGATCGAGCGGGATTTGTAAAAGGGTGCTCATGGGATTGTTTTCATTTCCACGGAAATGCCGTGTTATTGCGTCACGCACTCCGTCATGTCTCGGCACGGATCGCCGATGATGGTCAGGCGTGCCGGTGCGTGAATCAGGATCAGGTTGATCTTGTGCTGCTCGCCCTCGCTTTGCGCGCGGGCGGGCCACACTGCGGCGCACGAGGCGAACGCAAGTGCCAGCACGAAGGCAACCAGCACGCCCAGGCCAATGCGCTGGATGACGCGCATGCGGGCGCGCTGCTGGGCATGAACGCGCCAGGTGTAGGCACTGGGATCGTTGGGGTTCGCACCCCCACCCACTTGCTCAGGGCGGGTGGGAGCACTTCGCTGCGCGTCGTATTGGGTTGTGGAGGGAGAACCCTCAGACGCGGAAACTCTGAAACGGTTGAGGCTGCTCATGATGCGCTGGCCTCTTGCTGGGCCACTTCGAGGCGCGGCTGGAACTCATCTATGACGCCTTGCAGCACCTCGCAGTAGTTGGCGGTGCTCATTGGCTCGGTAAGGTCCTCCATGCACGCAACGATGGATGCGATGGCGACCTCGATAGCGGTTTGCTCGCGGCTCATGGCTGCACCTCGGTGGCCGGGCCTTTCGGCTCGCCGGCGGCGGCCAGGCGTGTCACTTCTTTGCTCATCTCGGTTTCGGCGTAGCGCATGGCCTGGCTGCCAGTGTTACCCGCTTTGATGGCTTCGTCGTAGCGGGCTTTGTGATACGTTGCCAGGTGTTCTATGAGTTGATCGTGGTTCATCGTTGTTTTGCCTCCGGGCGTTGCAGGCCTGCGGCTTTCCAAATGGCGTTGGCGCTGGCGCAGCAGCTTTGGCTGGGTTGGTAGTAGCCCTTCTCATCCTTCACCACGCGCAGCCAATCGTTTAGCAAGGCCAGCTTGGTGTGCAGGTCCACATCGCCCCAGTGGGTTTGGTTGCACAGGGCCTCGGTAATGGCGTGGCGATGGGCATCGCTGTTTTTGCAGAGCGTGCGGGCCAACACATTGAGGGTCATGCTCTCTTGGCGGTCGCTGAAGCTGCGGTTGTTCATGCGGTAGTTGCTGGCTTTGCTCAGCAGCAGGTCGCGTTCGCGCAGCACGTCGTCGGGCCAGGCGAAGGGAGGCAGAGTTTGAGTTGGGAGGTTTGCGTTTGTGTTGTTCTCATCTCCCGTTTCGTGTTGCGCCGCCAGCGTGGCCGCCAAAAACTCAGCGTCGGCGACATCGGTGTCGTCGGGCTGTGGTTCGGTTTGAGTGGCGGCCTGGGTGACGACGCCGTCCACAATGTCTACCCGGTCGGGTGTGCGCATCTGCGGTGTGGCAAGCGTGGCGGGTGCAAGTTCGCCATCAGCCTGAATGGGGTTGGCCTGGCTGCGCCAGTTGCGACGCATGGCGGTGGTGACGGGGATGCAATCGGTGACGCAGGCGCTGCGGCCACGCTTTTCAGCGCGGCGTACGCGGTTCATCATGGCGTCCATGTCCGCCCACTTTTCGCGGGCGGTTTTGCCATTCTTGGTGTCTTTCTGCTCGGCAAAGCGCACGATGCCCCAAGCCTCGGTGTCCCACTTGGACCGAAAGCCATATAGGCGCTTGACCTCGGCGATCTCATCTGCGGTGCTGGCGAGCTTTAGGGCGAGTTGGACATCGGTGCGCCACTGGGTTTGGGTGCTGAGGCGATACAGGCGCACCAGCACGGCCTCGTCTACGCTGAGATTGATGTTCAGCTTCTCGCACAGGCGCGTGCGCAGGGTGTTGTCATCGCCTTGGTCGCTGATGCCTTGGGCGTTGCATTGCTCGGTCAGATCGGTATGGCCCATACTGCCTAGATGGAAATATTCCCAATCAGCCTTATCGCCTTGCTGGCGCAGCCATTCGTTGGCATCGCCCAGCTCGGCGGCGGCGGCGTTCATGTTGCCGATGTTGGTGATGTGCATCTCGCCGGTGAAAGGATTGCGATCTCCTACTTTGGCGGCAATGGCGGCACCGTGAATTTGGGCAGTGCTGAGCGTGGTGCCATTGGGCAGTGCGCTGCGAAGGGCATCCTCGATGTCTTGGGTGGCAAAGGCCGCGATGCTGCGGGCTTCGATGATGGCGAGGGTTTTGTCGTTCATTCCAACCTCCGATCACGGGCGTGGCGCACGCGGTCGTTGATGTAGCTGGCGACGCCGGCGTCGCTGGCGACGCTGGGTGCGCCCTGCTGCATGATCTGCAGGGTGCCCAGTGTGGCGATGCAACGGCGCAACAGGGCTGGGGGGTCGGACACGGTAATGGCGCTCTGGCCTGACAGTGAGTTGGCGACGATCTCTAGCATGGCGGTGACGCGCCGGACGATTTGAGGATCGGTGGGTTGTGTGCGTTTCATGTGTACGCCTCTTTGTTTAGCGAAACACTGGCCTGCGCCGGTGAGGGCGCAGGCGGGGTGTTAGCAGACGCACCACCGGTCGCTGGGGGGCGCGCGGGTGGTGCGGATTGCTCGATCATGGTGACGATGCTGCGCGCGACGGCGGGGCCGTGGCGGTGATACAGGCGGTTGCAGATGGCGCCGATGTAGCCCTTGCCGAGTTGGGTGATGGCGATGTTCATGGCTGTGCCTCCACCATCACCCCAGCCATGCTGGGGACGAGGTAGTGCTGGCGCTGGCCGCCCAGGGGGGTGATGATGCAGGCATCGCCGGGAGCCGCCGCTTGGTCTACCAGTTGACGGGCGGTTGAGAGCACCTGCGTTTTTCCGATCTCCTCGCCGACCGGGGCCTCGGTTTGGCTGCGCACCACGGTGAAGCGGTAGTCATGCTCGTCGGGGACGATCTGGGTGATGTGGAAGATGCTCACGATTGCACCGCCTTTGCCGCTTTCTCAAGCGCCTTGATGCGCTCGTGGATGTTGTTGAGAAAGTCAAAGAGCATGTTGTTCACGCCTAACTTGGCCTTGTATTCGGCGATCTCTGCTGCGTGCTTCTCGTTGAGAATGAGCGCGTGACTCTGCGCGTAACTAACGGCGTTTTCACCTGTGAAGGTCGCCACTTGTTCACCGGTCTCCTCAATTGCAACCAATGCTTTTTTGCACCAGCTATTCCTGATATTCCCAAGCTCACAGCTTTCTTTGCGGCGTTGCGTGCCGTCTTCGGAGAGGCCATACCATGTAAATTTGTCGTTCATGATTGTTGGGCCTCCTGCAAGGTGCTGGCGACGGCCTTGACGCATTCGCCGAAGCTGCCGCTGGCGAGGATGCGGTTGCTGCCCAGGTTGGCAGCGATGTCGCTGAAGCGGGTGCGGCTGGGGATTCGACTGGGGCGGTTGCGATACATGCCGGAGGCGCGGCGGGCGTGGCGGCAGGCGGTGCAGTAGCCGCTGCGGCAAAGCTGCTTGCCGCAGCCTTTGCACTGGTGGCGGACGCGGGTTGGTGTGTGGCTCATGCTCGTAGCACCTCCGGCAGTTCGGGCACGCGGGGCAGGCCGACCAGATCGCGCAGGGCGTTTTCGGCCTGGGTGACGAGGCGCTCGTAGGTGAAGATGTCGGTCTCGCCCGCATCTTCTTGGGTGGCGAAGTAGTTGAGGATGGCGGCGGTTAGCTCGCCGTTGCGGTCGTTGATGAGACGGGCGTTGGTGACGGTGTTTTGCACGGCGTCCAACGCGCTGTCTATCATTCTTGCCGTCTCGGCGGCGACACTCTGCGGTCTGATGAAGTTCAGTTTGTTTACAGTATTTGTGTTGCTCATGGTCTTTCTAGCCTTAATAGTTGACCTTGTGCTGCCCAGTGCTACAATGTTGCGAAAGAGACAGCTTTCTTTTTGTTAGGGGTTGTTTCTCTTGGTCTGAGATGCTCGCGTGACCTGTCAAGATTTACGCGGGCGTCTTTTGTTTTTCCGGCTCACCTCCTTCTGCTGGCAACGCGATTTCGTAGTACTGCGCGAAGATGTCCGTTGCGATGATGCTTTTGTTGCCGTGATCGGCGGCCTGTGCCTCTTTCTTCAGCGCGTCATAAATGCTTGCTGGCAGCGTTAGCGTGGTCGAGATCATCTCTACCCCTAGCCCGCTGCGCCGCAATTGCGGCCTGCCTGTGCCTCGTTTCATTGAACCTCCTGTGTCGTATTGCAATACGATACTAACGAGTCGCATGTCGTTTGTCAATAGTCAATACGACAATACTGTATGCAATACGACAGCGTAGACTTTGTGTGGGAATGAGCAACACACAAAAGGGAATTTCGTCGTTGGGAAGATTCCCTGAATGGCTAACCAAACAACTTTCTCGAAAGGGCTGGTTACTTGCCAATTTGGCGCGTGAGATGGCTAAACGCGAAGGTGTTGCTGAGAGTGATCGAGAGGATTTCCGCAGACGCACAAAAGCTATTCACGGCAACATCTCGCATGGCCTGAAAGGGAAAAGTCGCTTAGGTGACGATTACATCAAAAGCATTGCTGATGCTTTAGAGGCAGATCAGACCGAGGCATTAAAAGAAGCGGGAAGGTTGCAGGTTAGAGATAAAAAACCTACACCATCCAAAAGCCCGGCACAGCAAAAGATAGATGCGTTGTTAGCTATCTTGAACGACGAAGAAAAAGAAGAGGCTATCAGTCTGCTGGAGACGTTCACAAAGAACCGAAAGAAGGCAAAAGAAGCTGCGTCACGAGCCAGAACTGCCAAGACATAGCCAAATCAACGAAGCAATTTCAATGAAGTACATGGAGACAAATCATGACGGTTTCTTCCAAATCTGACTGGAGAAATACTGAAGCATATTGGCGAATGTTGTCTTTCTTTGTGAAGCCCCACGATGCAGATCACATCGCTGGGTATTACATGTGGAAAGAAAGCATGAGAGAGCGTGGGCTCGATGCGGTTAACCGTTTCATAACTGAAGGGTTGCTTGTGCCTTGTGGGTTGGAAGATGCGTTGATTTGTATAGCCACTGCTACGGACCTGAAAACAGTCTTAAAAAGATTGGGGTTACCTGTAACCGGCAGCAAATCCGACCTTGCCTATCGCCTCGCTGATCTTGGCGAGTCAACAGCCAAAGAGATGGTGGCGCAAAACAGGGTTTACGTTTGCTCACCGGCTACTCTGGCTGAAGTTAAAAACCATGTGGCTGAACAAGAGATAGCTGAGATAAGTGCGCGTAACGAGTGTCGAGAGGCTTTGGCCAAGGTCGATATCCAGAGGGCAATTGTTATCGTGCGCAATTTTGCAACGACAGCCGAACAAGGCAGATATTTCGGACACTCGCAGATTGACCCACTGGAGATGACTGCCAAGTACCATCCAGAGGTGTTAGATGATAAGAGTGCAGGCGAATTGGAAGTCCTTCGGATTGAGACTGGAATGGCATTGCTCTGGGATGGAAAACCTGACCCTAAAATCGCACTTTCGGTAAACCAGTGGAGATATTTTGCGAGGTCTTTTGTTGTTGGCAAAGAGATCGATTCAGATAGCATTTGCAAAATCAACTTCTATAAGGGCACAAGCATACAGTGCAAACAATGTAAGGGTTACGGGGACAAAGAGATGCCCTTCTCTAAGGTTCCCCGGTTCCCCTTGAAGGGTTGCGACAATTCTCAAGGCTGCGGCTATACGATTTATTTAAAGCCTGAAAATGAAGGCGCGGAAGACGATGACTTGATGATTGAGTTTGACAACGAAGATGAGGTTGATGCGCTTTCTAAATTAAAGCGAATGCTGGAGCAAGACCTTATTACCCAGCAAGAATTTGATGACAAGAAGCGCGAAATTATCTCTCGACTTTAATGATGCGGAACAAGCCTTCACGTCGAACATTGCTATTAGGCAGCATTGCTGCGCTGCCTGTGTTAGCTGGCGCACAACGTGCAGCAGCGCAAACCCCCAAGCCACCTAAAGCCAATGCCGAAGATGCGACCTATGCGGGTGAAATTGTTTTGATGGTTGCATCGGTTGAGATTGCATCCAATGCCTTGAACACAGCTATTCAAGACTGGAATAAAAACGCGGCGTTGCGTGCGCGAAAGAAATGGCAAGATGACTATGTAGCCAACATCGTCAGAATTCAGGAACAAGTTTCCAGCATCTTTCGGTTGGATTTTTCAGACAAGGCTGCGTCTGCTCATGCGTATTACTTGCGCTATGCCAGATACATGGAACTGAGCTGCGACTTCTACGCCAAAATTTTTGACTTTGGGTCACTGCGTGGGCAAACTGACAACGTCAATGAACTTGTGAGCCGTATCAAACTGGCTCGATTCAACTTATCAATTGCCAACGACAAGCGCGATCAAATATTTCCATGAGCATGAAATTCGACTGGTTCCGCGACGCACGGATGAAGCTGGTGACACGCGAAGCGCGCAAAGCCGCGAGTGACACGGATGAACTGTGGCAGCAGCTTCGGGCGCGGTTTCCGGTGCAGGCGTGGGCGGTGGGCAAGCCTGGTTTGCCGCCGGTGCATCTCAAGCGTGTTTGGCTGGGGCGAGACTGCATCGTAATTGGGGGATAATTTGGTTATGACAACGCAAGCGATGATTGAGACCCTAACGCTGCGGCTGCCGTTGTTGCCCCCCAGTTTGGTAAAAGCCATGTACGACCTAGCGATTTACGCGCCGGTGTGGGCTGATTTGGCAGCGGATGGCACGAGCGAGCGCGGCGAAACGCTGCCGCTGTTTCTACAATCGTTCGGGCATGAGTGGGACACGCCAGCGGAAGACCTGGCGTGGGCGACCTTATGAGCAGCGCCCCGCGAGTGACACGCGGCAGCATTGTGGTGGTGCCGTTTGCCTATAAAGAAGCCACCGGCGCCAAAGTGCGCCCTGCCTTGGCGCTGGCCGACGAGCGTGACGGGCAAGTGATCTTGTGCATGATTACCTCGACCGAGCCGCCCGACGATGAGAGCATTGCCATTGGCGCGGCAGACTTGGTGGAAGGGTCGTTGCCCAACGCAGTCTCACACGTTCGTCCGGCCAGGTTGTTTACGGCCAACACATTACAAGGCCCGCGCATTCGCGCCCGGCTGAGCGAGGCCAAGACAACCCAGGCAGCGGATGTGGTGCGTGCCATGTTGGCCGTAAAAGGATCATGAAACTCAAAATGTGTAAGTGCTGGGCGTGTAGGCGTGGGCGTCGGTCTCATCACGAAATCACCCGCAGCAAATTGCGCGGCGCAAAAAAGCGCGTGCGATCTGCGTTGCGAGGTGGGAGATACGAAGGGCTGCCGGTGGCAGTGCCAATTGGTTACACAGATTGATTGGCTATTTCTGTAGAAATAAATTTGTCTGCTGATTTGTAGCGTCTGTGCAGATAAAGAACAGGTGTGCGACTAACATCCCAAAGGGTCAGTTTGGGATTCCTCCTTTTCTTTTGGGTGAGCGGCGGTGGGGCATTAGGGCATGCCTGCACCGCCGCAATTGTTTTTCTGGTTTGCTGATACGAATTCGCAAAGAACACTTGTGCTGACAAGAGAACGGCATATAAACAAAGCATTGAGTGAGCCGAGCGAAGGGACGCGCCCGGCGCATTCGGAGGCACATGAGTAGAGCGATGCCAGAGGGTTGCACCAACGAGATGCTTTTGCAGATCGTGAAAGAGGATGCCGTGCTGGGCGAGGCTATACGGCAGTTGGCGTGCCTGTTGCAAACCCGCAAAGTTCGCGGAGATTTGAATGGCACCTATGAGGTAAAAATTGAGGGCCGCAGCGTGAGCTATGCCAAGCGCGACTACTTGGGCACAGTGAAGGTGCCAGACCCGGCGCGATAGCGGTGCAATAAACGGCGCGATAGCGTTAGAATCTAAAACGTTTGTTCGGGGCTACCCGTCGGTGACGCGGCCCACAGAGAAAGACTCTGTGGGCCGCGTTTTTGTTTTCCAGTTTCAACCAGGAGTTACATGCTCGATTCATTCTCTAAATTTCTTCAGCTCGTGTTGGTCGCAGTGGCTACGGCGGCCATTCCGTTTGTGGTGGTGAAAGTCTTTAACACCTTGAGCGTGCTGGTGGCCGAGAGAAAAGACCGGCTGACCGCGCAGCAGTTGGCACTTATCGAGGGCGGGTTGCAAATTTTTGTGGCCAGCATGAACCAATCCGGTTTGTTGGCCAACATTTTGGCGGCGGGTGAGCAAGGCTTGCGCGACCTGGCTGATGCCGCAGAGAAATGGCTGAGCGAGAGAGGTTTGCCCGGGTTGGATTTGAGCTTTCTGCTGGACATGCTGAAGCATGAGTTGATTAAGCAGGGCATTCCGTTTCCGCCGTTGGTGGCTGACCCGGAGGGCACCCGGGCGCGTGCATTTGCGCTCACGGTGCAATTGGGCAGCGCATTCAAATGACTAACGCCGAATTGATATTGGCCGGGTTCGCGGTTGTGACGCTGCTCTTCTCGTGGCTGGATCGGCGTGAGTGGATCAGCGTTGCACACGAGCTAAAAGATTTGATAGCCGACTTGAAAATCACCGTAATTCGGGAATCAAAAAACGAATAAGGCGGGTGGGGTTATCAGCCTCTCCTACTGCGCCGCAGATCATCGTAGCTGCATCACGGAACAAAGCTCTTGAGGCACTGACAACCCTATTTGATGAGGATGAGTTGCGCAGCCTGGCGTTTAGCCTGCTGGTTGATTTTGACGATTTAGCAGGCGATACCAAAAGCGCAAGAGCGCAATCACTGCTGGAGAGATGTGAGCGATATGGAATCTATGGACGGTTGCTAGCAAACATTGCTCAGCTCCGGCCAAACGCATTGATATGAAGGTTGGACTATGAACAAGAAACAAAGCGCCACGATCGGCGGTTTAATGGCCGCCGGATTATTGGCAACTTATTTGGTAACACAAGGATCATCGCCGCCGTCAAGCGCACCACGAGACATCCTGGGTGCCACGGCCACCGTGACGCGCACACCGCGCCCTGGTGCGGCCACGGCCACGCGTACGCCCACCGCGACACCGGGCGGGCCGAGCAGCACGCCTACCAACACGCCGCCACCGGGCGGCACGGCCACCCCCACGGTGACGAGCGCGCCCGGAGCCAAGACGGCCACACCCACACGCACGCCGCGCGTCACCTCCACCACCGGCCCAACGCCCAACACCACGGCTACCAATACGCCGCCGCCGGTGCCCACCAATACGCCCACGCGCACACCAACACCCACGCGCACGCCGACGCCAACCACTGGCCCAAGCCCAACGCCGACTAACACGCCCACGCCGTCGGGCCCGACGCCGACGCCGGGGCCGCAGACATGGCTGAATGTGCTCAGCTTTGAGATTGACAACGGCGGGGGCTACAGCAATGGCACGGTGCAATACAGCCAAACCGTGACGGTGCAGGGCAACAGCTACGCTGCCGATGCGATCTTTGTTGCGCCTGCCACCTACCGTTATTTCATCCCCATCGAAGCCCCCGATCTCATGGCCGTGCGGGTGTATGTGCCGACAGGTAGCACCTGCACGGTGCAGTTTTTGGCGGATGACAACTCGCTATTCAACCAGTCGCTCTCGAACGCGATTCAGGACATTTCTGTGAGTGTGGCCACGCGCACCAACGTAGAGATTCGAGTGACTGGCGGCAGTTGCGCCGGCGCGGGTGTGTATCAATGGCAGGTGAGCGACCAGGGCGTGGCCGGGGCCAGCCTGCCCGACCCGTTTACCCGCGCCAACAGCACCGGGCTGGGCGCGAACTATGAAAGCCCGTTCTTTAGCGGCGGCTCGCAGTTCAACGTGAGCAGCAACACCGCCGTGCGCGGCACCAATGCGGGCATCAACGCTTCTACGCTGTGGACATCGGCATTTGGAGCCAACCAGCGGGCACGCATGAAGGTGCTTTCGCGCGGCAGCGATAACAGTTTTGTGAGCCTGTTTGGCCGAGCCTCGGGTGGCGGCACCGGATCACAAACCGGCTACCG
>JAYTNY010000799.1:0-3239 GCA_043748055.1 Roseobacter sp. | reverse complement strand
CCCCGCCGCTCGCTTATTGTCGCCTTGTCATTGCATCAGTTGAAAATCGGGCAGACGTAACACAACGAACGAAGGCAACTCTAACTGCTTCCAAAATGCAAATGCGTGAACGGCGTTGTGTGTGGCCACAAAGAGCGTGATGACTGTGCCATGCGAAACGATCACGAGATTTCCCTCGCTCGCTTTGCAAATCTTTGAGACAGCCGTTGTAAATCTTGATAACGCTTGATTCGCGGTTTCGTTGCCATAAACCAATTGATTGGGCTTCTCGAAAAACTCGGCTATTGCTGCTTCAAAGGCTTGTCTGTTGGCGAGATAGGGCGTGTTGCGCCGGTCGTGTTCGTGCAAGCCTGCTGCCATTGTGCTGTGCAAGTTGAACTTAGCAGCAACGATCTCGGTGGTCTCGATGGCTTTGGGTTCGTCGCTGGAGATGAACCGTGCGGGTGAGTAGGGTGCAAGTTGCGCGGCCAGCGCATGGCAACGGCTGCGGCCCTCAGCGCTGAGCGGCCACTCGTGCGCATCGGTTTTGGGGTTGATTGCTGGGAGTGAGTGCTTAACCAGAATCAGATGCGACATAAACATGCTCAAGTTACTTTCCAGACGCTACGGGCTGCGCCTTCATTTTCTTTCTCTTCGCCGGTGCAGAGGCAACTACGGGTGCCAACTCCGCTGGCCGCTCGCCCAGCCACTTGAGCGAGCGCATGTGGCCGACCAGCGCCTCAATCCAGGTGGCGTAGCTGTTGTAGGTCACGCCAAACTCCTCGCAGGTGGCTTTGACGATGGGCGAGAGTTTGGGGTAATGCACGTGGCAAATGTGCGGAAAGAGGTGATGCTCGATCTGAAAATTCAGGCCCCCGGCATACCAGTTCAGCAATTTGTTTTGGGGCGCAAAGTTCACCGTGGTTTCCACTTCATGAATCGCCCATTCGTTTTCGATGTGCAATGGTTCACCCACCGGCTCGGGGAAGGTGGCGGGCTGCATGACATGCGCCAACTGAAAGATGGCGGCCAATGTAAGGCTGATGGTGAACATGGTGATGACATAGCCTGCCAGCACCTGCCACCACGGGAACACCAGCAACGGCAAGATCACCATCACGCTGAAGTAAATCAGCTTGCCCAGCCAGAACAAAATCTTGTCCGATGTCGTCATCTTTGGGACGATGTGATGTGGATCCGATTTGCCGGTGAAGAACACGCGCACATCTCGGATGAGAAAGCTGTAGCCGGTGAAGCCATAAACCAGCGGCGCAAACAAATGCTGAAACCGAAAAATAGGTTTCCATTCGTCGTGCGGGCTGAGGCGCAAAAAGCCTTGCGTCTCCAGGTCTTCATCTAAGCCCGCGATGTTGGTGTAGGTGTGGTGCCACACGTTGTGCTTCTGCCGCCACACAAAGCTGCTGGCCCCCAACATCTCCAGCGTAAAGCCAAACAGCTTGTTCACGCGGGCGCTGTTGGAGTAGCCACCATGAATGGCATCGTGCATGATATTGAAGCCCATGCCTGCGGTAGCCAGGCCAAACATCACACACAACAAGGCGTTGATGGGCCATGAGAAGCCGCCCAGCATGAGTACCAGATACATACTCAGCCACCAGGCCATGATAGTGAAGGTCTTCATATACATGGCGGGCACATCGCGCATGGGCAAATTATTTTCTTTCAAATACGCTTCAGCACGCGCTACAACTGCTTTGCGAAAGCCGAACTGCTGGGTGAACGGCAAAGATTTAACGGGGTTTTGTTTTACTGCGGATAACGACAAGGGGCCAATACTTCCTTTATTTAGATGCGGCACTTTACCAGACCCCTATTTGGCTGAGATGAACCAACGTTAAGACTTCTGTCGAGGAGTTCGCATCCCCGGATGCGAACGGGTGCATTCTGATTTAGGGGCATACGCCTTGCGAAAGGCCATGGTAGGGGCGCAGCACTGCTGCGCCCCTACGAAAATCGATTGCGAGACAAAGTTTGCCCCTTTTACAAAATGCACCCTTACCTTTACGCGAACGAGAGAATTTTCCGATTTGCGTTACAGTTCAACTATGTCACTCCGAGAAGAAATTTTTGAGCAGCCCGCCGTGCTAAAGCGCTGGCTGGAGACGCAGATGGATCAGGTGCAGCGCATCGCTGGGGCCATTCGCGGGCGCGAGATTGAGTATGTGTTTCTGGCAGCGCGTGGCACCAGCGACCATGCGGGCGTGTATGGGCAATATCTGTGGGGGGCGCTGAACCACTTGCCGGTGGCATTTGCGGCACCGTCGTTGTTTACGCTGTATGGCGGCTGGCCCCGGCTCTCGAAGGCGTTGGTCATCGGCGTGTCGCAGTCGGGCCAGTCGCCAGATGTGGTGAGCGTATTAACCGAGGGCCGTAAACAAGGCGCGCTGACGTTGGCCATCACCAACGCGCCCGAATCGCCATTGGCGAAGGCTGCCGAGTACCACCTGGATGTGCATGCTGGCCCGGAGAAAGCAGTGGCCGCCACCAAGTCTTACACAGCCGAACTCCTCGCCGTGGCCGCCTTGTCCGCTTCGCTCTCGCTCGATCAGCAGCGGTTAAAAGCTTTGTGGAAGCTGCCTCAATTTGTAGAACAGGCCTTGCAGTTGGATAGCCGGGCCGGCGTGCTGGCACAAGAGCTAAAAGACATGAACCGTTGCGTGGTGCTGGGGCGCGGCTACAACTACGCCACTGCCATGGAGTGGTCGCTGAAGCTGAAGGAACTCTCGTATGTGTTCGCCGACCCGTATTCCTCGGCAGATTTTTTGCATGGCCCCATTGCTATTGTGGAGCCGGGGTTTAACGTGCTGGTGCTGGCCCCCAACGGCGCGGTGCTGCCGGATTTGATGGCCGTGATGCAACGTCTGCGCGAGCAAGGTGCCAAACTGTTGGTGCTCTCCGACGATGTTCACGCGTTGGCGTTGGGTCACGAGTCGTTGCGCCTGCCTGCGGGTGTGCCGGAGTGGCTCTCGCCCATCGTGTCCATCGTGCCTGCGCAACTGTTTGCATATCACCTCACGCGGGCGAAGGGGTTTGATACCGAGAGTCCAAGAGGATTGCGCAAGGTGACTTTAACCCGGTGAAGATGACGCTAACGCGGTAAGAGGAATGATTGCTGGTAGCCGCAGGCTTCAGCCTGCGCCTAGAGCGAATCCCTGATTGGCCTACAACGTGAGCACCCTGAGCGCAGCGCATTCCGATGCGCGCAGTCGAAGGGCGCGGCTCTTACATCAATTAGGGAT
>JAYTNY010000798.1:0-1854 GCA_043748055.1 Roseobacter sp. | reverse complement strand
GTGTCCAGATCGCGCTGAAAGCCGCGCCCAAAAGAGCCGCTGAGGGCCAGCGCGTCCCAGTCGGCATCGATGAGGACATGGGCGTTGTAGGCCTTTCGTAAGGTGCGGTCTCGAATCTCCAAATGCAAGTGCGGGCGGCTGGTGCAGGTGAGGTCGGGGTCGCCGGTTTGGGCAATCACCTCGCCTTTTTTTACCTGCTGGCCCACGCTGAGTTGCGGGCGCTGGAGCAAATGCCCATACAGTGAGGCGTAGCCGTTGAGATGGTCAATCAGCAAATTGTGCGGCGCGCTGCCGTGTTCGCGCGCGTCCACTTTAATCACCACGCCATCGCCAATGCTGACGACGGGTGTGCCACAGCGTGCCGAGAAATCGATGCCGAAGTGAATGCCTTGTCCGGCCTGATACCACTCGCGCCGTCGCGCAAACGCACCGGTGCTGTTGCCATACACCTGGCCCATGAGCCAGGTGGCGGGGCCGGGATCGGTGTTAAATGGCACGCCAAACAGTGAGTCGGGTTGGTTTTGGGCTTGGGCTGATTTGGCTTGCGCAAGTTGAGGCGCTGGCTGCGAGGCGAAGGCCGCGACGAGCGCCATCAGCAATGAACTGAGCAGAAACATGCGTAGCATGCAAGAGATGATAGGGCTTCGGATGAATCTGTACTGAGATTTGGGTTGTGATCGTCGACGACTACGATTACGTCGACGTAGTCGTCGACGATTCTGTCTGACTCAGCACCGCCACGGTTTCCACATGGTGCGTCTGCGGAAACATGTCTAACGGTTGGGCGTAGGCCAGCGCATAGCCATTGGCGCACAAGTATTTCAAATCGCGGGCCAGCGTAGCGGGGTCGCACGAGACATAGACCAGTTTGGGTGCTTGCAGTTTGGCGAGGCCGACTAATTCTTCGTGATCCACGCCCGCGCGGGGCGGGTCTAGCACGATGGCGTCCCACTTGTTGCGGCTCACGTCTTTGTGGTTCAGGGCGTAGGCCACATCGGCCAGCAGCAGGCGCATGTTGCCGCGCCCGCGCAGGTTCATGCGGGCGTCTTCGATGGCGCGCTTGCTGTTCTCTACGCCCAACACGGCGCGGGCGTGCTCGCTGATGGGCAACGTAAACAAGCCCACGCCGCAGTACAAATCCAGCACATCTTCTTGCCCTTGCAAATCTAATGCGGACATCACTTCATTCACCAGCAGCGGGGCCACGTGGCTGTTCACCTGAAAAAAAGATTCTGGCGAGACGATGTACCTGTGCGCACCAATGGTCTCGGTTTCGCTCACACGCAAATCGACATAAGCCAAAGGTTGTTTGCCGGTGACTAATTTGCCGTTGAGGGCTTCATCTGCAATAGCGCATTGCTGGATTTCGACCACATCGTGCGTGCCCTCGGCATAAAAGCCCAGCCTGTGGTCGGGCGAGGCGACCAGTTGGATGTGATTGCGATAGTTGTATTCGCGCGGGCTGGGGATGCAATCGCGCACAACGGCATTGCTGATCTTGCCGAAGCGCGTCAGTTGCTCTTTCACAATTTGTGTTTTGAAGCGCAGTTGCGCCGGGTAGGCCATGTGTTGCCACTGGCAGCCGCCGCACGCGCCAAAGTAGGCGCAGGGTGGCGTCACTCGGTCTGGCGATGCTTGCACGGTGCGCAGCAAGCGCCCGCGCGCAAAGTTCTTGCGCCGATGCACAATCTCGACCTCGGCTGTCTCTCCGGGCAGGGTATACGGCACGAATACAACGAGACCGTCCTCGGTTCGGCCAATGGCCTCGCCGGTGGGGGCGATGTTGGTTAGTTCAATTCTCATCATGCGTGCGTCACTATAATCCACTGCGTGATTCAGGCTGAACTTACTCAC
>JAYTNY010000797.1:0-8291 GCA_043748055.1 Roseobacter sp. | reverse complement strand
TCACAATTGCTTTTATTCAGATCACAGTACAATCGGCGCGGTTAGGCGTATGTAGAAATGTGGATAAATCGAAAGATAATGTGATCTTTCCGCAGGACTAAAACTCCTGATCGAATCCAAGATGAACAGCAACAATACACAAACAACACAAGCAACGCAGTGACAAGGGGAAGCACATGGGAGAAGAAAAAATTCGGGTGATGATCGTTGACGATCACAACGTAGTGCGCAGTGGCCTATCTGCATTCCTGATGGCCTTTGACGACCTGGAGATGGTGGCCGAAGCTATGAACGGTCTGGATGCCCTAGAGAAATGTGGACAAGCCAATCCCGATGTCGTGTTGATGGACCTCATCATGCCCGAAATGGATGGCGTGGAATCCACCAAGCAACTTCGGCAGCGTTTCCCACACGTTCAGGTTATCGCATTAACAAGTTTTAAGGATGACGATCTGGTGCAGCGCGTGGTGAAAGCTGGGGCCATTGGCTACCTGCTCAAGAACACCACTGCAAGCGAATTAGCGGGAGCTATTCGCAGCGCCTATGCCGGGCAACCCGCGTTGGCACCCGAGGCTACGCAAGCATTGGTACGGGCCACACGCGGCACGTCGTTTCAATCACCCGGAAGTGATTTGACTCAGCGTGAACGCGAGGTGTTGGGCCTGATGATCAAAGGCATGAGCAACGTCGAGATTGCCGACCGGCTTGTCATCAGCCCGTCTACAGCCAAGTTCCATGTCAGCAGCGTGTTAGCAAAGTTGGGCGTCACCAGCCGCACCGAGGCTGTTGCTCTGGCGCTCAAGAATCGTTTGATTGAGTAGTAACTGTTAGCAGATCTTATTTGGGTAGAACGGCCAGTTCAGGCTCACAGGCTTTAGTCCCGCACGCTCAGTCTATTGCCTATCGCCGTGCCTACTCATTCAGCTAAGACCGAAACTGTCTAAACTTCTGTCGAGGGGGCAAGAGGTTTAGGGCTATCATGCCATTTGTATTACGTTAGTGCGAATTAGCCAGAAGCAACATGATTGAGCAAACGCGCGTTGCACCCACCTCCATAGCCCCTAACCGATTGCGAAATGCGATTGCGGCAGCGATTGCGCTGTTGATTCTGATTATTGCCGCCGCCCTCGCCAGCCGCCTCTACGAGCAGCGTGTGACCGAGCAAACCCGCGAGCTTGTCGCCCACGACCTCAACCACAACAAAGACACGCTCAACGCCGTCATGCAAGCGCGGTTTGCTGTGTTGGAGAGCGTCTCGGCTTTTGGCAATGCCCACGAAGCCTCATCAGAACTGGCACCAGAGTGGGAAGGCTTTGCCAAAGCGATTATGGCGCGCGCACACGGTGTACAGGCCATTGTGCTGATTAAGGACAAGCAATTACTGACCTATACTCTCGCAGACAACCGCGAAGCCTTGCTCAAACTAATCTCTGATGAAGCGACGCGGCTGGGGAAATTACCAGAGACCCAAGCAGGCCAGATTGCGCTGAGCGACCCGTTTGTGATCACGACGGGCAAGCTGGGCGTCGCCGCGAACCAATCATCACCAGAAAGCGGCACGGCCATCATCATTGCCGATGTAGATACGATTTTGAGAGACAGCAACTTTACGCCCGATGGCTTGTTGTATCGTTTCTCCACAATCAAAAACCAAAACGACAGCCTGATTTACGGCGATGTGGCTGGCTTCGAGAACAACCCCATCGTCATAGACGTGCCTTTGGCTAATAGTGTTTGGAAGATTGCCGGGCAAACCTCCACCACGTTGCAAGCCTCTAACACTGGGCAACTGTGGTTTGTTCGTTTGATCAGTTTTGCGGTGGCGGGCTTATCAGCAGCGGTGGTGCTGCTGGCGCTCAGCCGCCAATCGCGCTTGGAAGGGCTGGTGGATGCGCGCACCCGCGACCTGGCCGCCGTAAACGCCGAGCTGGCCCGCGATATTTCTGAGCGCAAACGCGTGGAGCAAAACCTGCGCGAGAGCGAAACCCGCAACCGCGCCCTGCTCATTTCTATTCCCGATCTTATTTTCCAGATTGACAAAGACGAGCGGTTTGTCGGCTACTATGTCCGTGATGAAAAGCAGCTTCTGGTGCCGCCGTCCGCATTCATCAACAAGACCATTGCTGAGGTGCTGCCCAAAGAAATTGCCGAGCGATTCCACGAAGCAGCCCTGCGCGCTGCCAAAACGGATGAGGCGCAAGGCATCGAATATCAACTGCCCGATGTAGACAACCCGGAGCAATTGCGTTTCTACGAGTCGCGCATCGTCGCGGTCAGCGCCAACGAAACGTTGTCAATCGTTCGAGATGTGACCGAAAGCAAACTGGCCTACAGCATTCTGGAGCAGCGCGTGGCCGAGCGCACCCGCGAGTTGACGACGCTGCTCTTGGTCTCGCGCCAGTTGGTCTCTACGCTGGAGTTGCAGCCGTTGCTCAACATCGTGCTGGATCAGATGGAGCAACTGATTGGCTTTGATGTCGCCATGATTCTGGCCCCGCAAGGCGCGGACTTTGTGTATCTGGGCTATCGCGGCCCCAGCAGTTCCGAGGACATCATCGGCAGCTTTGCACCTGCCGAGATTGCCTATGCCGCGCAGCAGGTAGTGGGTGAGCACGATGCCGTGCTTATCGGCGATTTGCTCAGCAACGAGTTGTTCTCTCGTGAGTTTATGAGCAAGCTCTCGCCGGAAGTGCGCAACCAATATGCGGGTATCCGTTCGGCGCTAGGCGTGCCGATGGAGATCAAAGACCGCGTCATCGGCGTGTTGATCTTGGCTCACAAGCGGCCGCACTACTACACCGAGATTCAGTCGCAGTTGGCCTCCGGCATCGCCAACCAGGCGGCGGTTTCGATGGAGAACGCGCGGCTGTATGAACAGGCGCAGGGCATTGCGGTGTTGGAAGAACGCCAACGCTTGGCCCGCGATCTTCATGACGCCGTGACGCAAACACTGTTCTCATCCAGCCTGATTGCTGAAGTGCTGCCCAAGCTGTGGGAGCGCAACCGCCCCGAAGCCGAGCGGCGCCTGGAAGAACTGCGCTGGTTCACCCGTGGCGCGCTGGCCGAGATGCGCATGTTGCTGCTGGAATTGCGCCCCACCGGCCTCACAGATACGTTGTTAGGTGAGTTGTTGCGACAGTTAGCTGAGGCAGCAATGGCCCGGACGCGCTTCCCAATTACCCTACAAATACAAGGCCAAGCGTTTTTGCCGCCGGATGTGCAGATTACGTTTTACCGCATTGCACAGGAGGCGCTAAACAATGTGTGGAAGCACTCCGATGCCACCCAGGTGCGCATTGGTTTACTACTCACACCCGCCGAAGCGCCGATACCCGACATGATTGAGACCACGGTGAACGGCACCGGCTCGTTTAGTGCGACAGAGGTCAATGGGCATCGCTCTCACGCGGCTTATGCCCGTTTAGAAATTGAAGACAACGGGCGCGGCTTTGACCCCAACAAGATTCCGGCCAATCACTTCGGTGTCACCATCATGCAAGAGCGCGCCGAGACGATTCAGGCGCAGCTCAAAATTGAAAGTGAAGTGGGCAAAGGCAGCAAGGTGACTTTGGAGTGGCGCGAGAGCTTAAATTTGCCAATTGCGTCCGCTGTCATACAAGATGCTTCAGCCTCTGCTGGGATATAATTTGTGCCGTTAGTTGTCTTGCGCTGGTGGTGAAATTGGCAGACACGCCATCTTGAGGGGGTGGTGCCTTACGGCTTGCAGGTTCAAGTCCTGTCCAGCGCATAAAAAAACCTCGCGGGTTTAAGAAAACCCGCGAGGATTTTGTTTTTCACTCCGCGCCATAGAATCGCGCACATGAGCTCCACAAGCAACAAAGTCGCCTCCAACCGAGTTGGCATCATTACCGGCTCGGCACGCGGCATCGGCAAATCCATCGCCATACAACTGGCCCAAGAGGGCTATGCCGTGATGATTGCCGATGTGCGCCGCGATGCCGCCGACGAATGCGCCAACGAACTTCAGCAACAAGGCTTAATCGCTGCACCTGTCACTGTAGATGTGTCTGACCCAGCGGCCTGCACAGCCATGATTGACGAGACGGTGAAGCAATTTGGGCGGCTGGATGTGTTGGTGAACAACGCGGGCATCAGCAAACCCCAACCTACGTTAGACGTTAGCCCCGCAGACTGGCAGCGCATGATTGATATTCAACTAAACGGCGGGTTTTACTGCGCACAGGCGGCGGGCAGGCAGATGGTGAAACAGGGCGAGGGCGGCAGCATCGTCAGCATCACCTCGATCAATACCGAGGCCGCGTTCCCACAGCGTGCCTCGTACTGCGTGGCGAAGGCGGGCATGGGCATGCTCACCAAAGTCCTCGCCATCGAATGGGCGCAACATGGCATTCGCGTGAACGCGGTTGGCCCGGCCCATACCGAGACCGAGATGACGTTGCAAAATATTCAGCGCGGCGTCGTCTCGGTAGATGCGCTGCAAAAGCGCATTCCGCTGGGGCGGCTGGCCAAACCAATGGACATTGCCAACGCAGTGTCGTTTCTGGTTTCGGAGAAAGCCAGCTTTATTACCGGCCAGGTGTTGTATGTGGATGGCGGGTATTTGGCTTACGGATTTTTGTGAACACCGATGGCGCGCTGGATGGCTCGTTTACTCATTGTCTTCGCTGCGTTGGTCGCAGGCCAGTTCATCTCGTTTCCGTTTTGGCTGTTGAATTGCCTTGTGCCGGGGTTGGTGTTCAGCGTCGTTGTAGTGGTTGGCGTGGGTTTGTTTAACTTGCTGATGCAGTTGGATTACCCAGGGCGAGTGCGGCGGCAATGAGAAATACTTTTACAAAACAATTTGCGCTGCCCAATTCACCACGGCCAATGCCACTTTTGCTGCGTCGCGTTGGTCTTCAATCGTCAAATCTTCATAGTCACCGGGGTATCGAAGCTACGGCAAAACGTGTTAACGCAAACGCTTGTTCCAACATTGGCAGAGGCGTCACGTCGGCAGGAATAAGGTTGGAGAGATAACCAATTGAATGGGCACGTACAAACACAACTGATTTGTGGATCAGTACTGCCTTGATCGCCTTTTCTACTGCTTGCTGTGCATGAAAACAGGGCACGTTGTACAAGCCCCCCTTTGGCAATTGCGCCGCAGCATATGCCAAATCGCTGCGAGCATGTCGCAACCAATCTTGGGCGTTGCCTGGTTCAGATGAATCAGGCAGCAGCGGCATACAACTCCTTGCCATCGCGTAAAGCTGCTCGAAAAATCATCCCAGGCTGGTCTTTATATTTCTCCAACGATGTTGGCGTGGTGACAACAAAATCAATCGGCAAGCCCAAATCCGCGGTCTTGCAAAATAACAATCCCATCGTATTCAGCCGATGTGTGCCATCCGGCATCACCACCAGCACATCCAAATCCGACGAGACATGCATTTGTCCCCGCGCGGCAGAGCCAAATAAGATGATCCGTAAAGGTTTCACCGAATCCACGATCCGGCTCACGACCTGCTGAACGATTTGCTGATCGGGTTGCATAGGGCGATTGTAGCCTGTACATCTTGAAAGTTTCGCGCACCCTCATGCTAAGCTAACACCCAAGATGAGAAAACTAAACTCCACGTTGTCACTCCTGGCTTGTGCCATTCTCTTAATCACCGCCACCCCCGCCCAAGCCCAAAACATCAACCCCTTCACTGGCCTCCCTGCCGACACCTCGCGCCGACCCATCCTCATCAAAGTCTCTAACGAGGCCGCCGTACGCCCGCAGTCCGGCCTTAGCTTGGCCGATGTGGTGGTCGAGGGCTATGCCGAAGGCAACATCCTGCGCCTCAACGCGCTCTACCTCACCCACATGCCAGACAAGGTGGGCAGCGTGCGCAGTTGCCGCCTCATTGATCTAGAACTGCCGGTAATCTTCGACTCAGGCTTGCTATGCTCTGGCACCAGCGGCGGCACGCTGCAACGCATCACAAAATCGCCCGCGTATCTGGATAACCGCATGATGATTAACAACAACGGCGCGTTCCAATATGCCAACGGCCCGCTCTACAGAACCCGCGATGCCCGCGTGCCGCACAACTTGTTTGCCAGCGCGCCCAAAGCGTTGGCTGTGTTGCAAGAGCGCGGCAAAAATATGCCTGCGGCGTTTGGGTCGTGGCGGTTTGATGGGGCAGCACCGAGTGGTGGCACTATGCTCAACGTCGTCACGCTGCCGTATTCATCAGGCCGGGTGGGATGGAGCTACAGCGCAAGCACCGGCCTGTGGAACCGCACCATGCTGGGCCGCTCGCACACCGACAAGCTGACCGGCAAGCAACTGGCATCGGCCAACGTGATCGTGGTCTACGTCCATCACCAATTGAGTGACATTCGAGAGGACAGCCTGGGTTCGCACGGCATAGAAATACAGCTATGGGGCGAGGGCGCAGCCAAAGTGTTCCGCGACGGCAAAGTGATGGATGGCAAATGGAGCCGCCCTGGCAGCGGCAGCGGTCTCAACTTCACCGATACCAGCGGCCAACCCATCCCGCTGAAGCCCGGCAACACCTGGATCGAGTTGGTGCCAATTGGGTTCAATATCGTGGTGCAATAGGATTTCTCACCACAAAGATCACGAAGAATTGTAAAAAACTTCGTGGTCTTTGTGCTTTCTTTGTATCCTTTGTGGTTCAATGTTTTTGCAACCGCAACTGCTTAAACACCTTCGCATTCTCCGTAATCGCCACTTCAGTCGGCAAGCGTTCCATCGATGACGCGCCGTAAAAGCCGTGCACGCCTTTGGTGCGGGCCAGCACATACGCCGCATCATCCGGCTCGGCAATGGGGCCGCCGTGACAAATGACCAGCACGTCTTTGTTCACCTTGCGTGCGGCATCGGCCATCGCCTGCACGCAGGCCACGCTCTCATCCAAGCTCAGCGCCGTCTTGGCACCGATGTTGCCTTTGATCGTCAAGCCCATGTGCGCCACCAAAATATCGCAGCCTGCGCCCGCCATCGCCCGCGCCTCGTCAGGATTAAACGCGTACGGTGTCGTCAGCAAATCCATCTCGTGCGCCAGCGCAATCATCTCCACCTCCAGCGCATAGCTCATGCCGGTCTCTTCCAAGCCTTGCCGGTATGTGCCGTCAATCAAACCAACGGTCGGGAAGTTCTGCACGCCCGCAAAACCCATCGCCTGAATCTCTTTTAGGAAAACGGGCATGAGCCGAAACGGATCGGTGCCACACACGCCCGCCAGCACCGGCGTGTGCTTCACCACCGTCAGCACCTCTTTCGCCATGTCCACCACAATGGCATTGGCATCGCCATACGGCATGGTGCCCGCCAAAGAGCCGCGCCCAGCCATGCGAAAGCGCCCGCTGTTGTAAATCACAATCAGGTCTACCCCACCCTGCTCCACGCACTTGGCGCTTAGGCCGGTGCCTGCGCCGCTGCCAATAATGGGCACGCCTGCTTTAATCTGCTTACGCAGTTTTTTTAAGATTTCAGTTCGCGTCATCTTTGTCCTTTCGGAACGATTAGCGCCTAACGCGCTCAGAGCGCGTTAGGCGCTTGCATATTGCTACATCGCACTGGTCACCACAAGCACAATCACAAAAATAATTCCCAGCACAACCAGCATCAACCCCAGCGCCATCAGCACCGCCAGTGTGCCCGCCACACCGCGCGACCGCTGACCCGATGCTGCCAGCCGGTTAAAGCTAACCACACCGAGGATGCTCGCCGCGCTCACCGCCACCAACCCCAACACACCAAAAATGCCCAAGCCCGGGGTCGCCGCGCTTTCCGAAAACCCATTCAGCGTCACCAGCAACGTCAACAAGCAAATTGTTCCCATGCCCAACGAGACGACTGCGGTAACCAACGCAACGACAACACGCATTACTTTTTTGTCCTCATCGTTTCCAACAACGCTTCGGCCATCGCCTGCGCAAAGCGCGGGTCGTTTATGTCCATGTCCATCTCGCGCAAACGCACCCGGTCTGGGTTGATGTGGTCTCGCAGCGCGCCAAACAACGCGGCATCGGCCTCGGGGTCATAGAACGGTTGGCCCGCTGTGGCGATCATCGAAACGCCCCGCAGTGGCACAAACAGTGTGGTCTTGCCGTTGGCCTGATTGAGCTTGTGAGCGATCATCTTTCCCAACGCCGCGCACTCGCTTGGCGTGGTGCGCATTAACGTCACGGTGGCGTTGTGTTTGTAAATGTTGCGCCCGCGAAATTTCTCTGGCACGCTTTCAATCGGCCCAAAGTTCACCATATCCAACGCCCCCAACGAGACTACCTGCGGCACGCCCAACGCACCCGCCGCC
>JAYTNY010000796.1:0-10464 GCA_043748055.1 Roseobacter sp. | reverse complement strand
GCACTGTCTATCAAGTCAAGCATGGCCTACTCTCCGACTACCTCCGCCACGAATTGCGTCACCCTCGCGTCAAAATGTCCCTCGCCGCGTAAGTCCAGCCTAATCCGCATCAAAAGTTTATCCAACGCACTACGAGGCGTAACGGATAGCGTACGTCAACGACTCCCCTTAAGGGGTCGGGGGTTCTTCAACGCGGCACAAAATCTGTTTCAAGCGTTAGCGAGCGCACAAACGCCGCAATAAGTTTGGCCGCGTTTTCTACATCACTCAGCTCAATCATCTCGTTGGGGCTGTGCATGTAGCGGTTGGGAATAGAAATGACGCCTGTGGCGATGCCACCACGCGTGCGATGAATCGCATCACCATCGGTGCCGGTGTAGTTGGGCGAGGCTTCCTCTTGGTAGGGAATGCCTTCGCGCTCGGCAATCTCTATCAGCATGCGGTGCACCACTGAGCTGTTGGCCGAACCACGTGCCAGCACTGGGCCGCCCCTCAACTTCACATCGCCGCTGCGCTTCTTGTCGGCATCGGGGTGGTCGGTTGCGTGAGTCACATCTACGGCAATGGCGGCGTGCGGATTAAAGCTAAAAGCAGCGGTGTAGGCCCCGCCAAACGTGTTCTCCTCCTGCGCAGTGGCGACGGCGGCAACTGTGGCTTGCGGGCGGTCGGTAGCCAGCAAGCGCAACGCCTCCATCACCGTAAATGCGCCAATGCGGTTGTCTATACTGCGCGAGACCAGGCGGTTGTTTGGGAAGTCGTGGGCTTGGCCATCAATCACGCCTACACTGCCCACTCGCACACATGCGCGGGCTTCGTCTTTATTTTTCGCGCCAATGTCAATCCACAAATCCTCAATCTTGCTAGCTTTGTCGCGGTCTTCGCCTTTCATCAGGTGGATGGCCTTCTTGCCGATCACACCAATCACATCACCTTGCACACCGAGCAAACGAATGCGCTGGCCGACGAAGACCTGCGCGTCCCAACCGCCCACGCCGCTGAAGAACAAGAAGCCATCGCTATCGATGTACGTCACCATCAGGCCGATCTCATCGATATGCCCAGCCAGCAGCACGCGCGTGGCGTTGCCTTTGAGCACGGCAAACGAGCTACCTTGCACATCGGCGCTCACGTCATCGGCAAAGGTTTGCGCTTCCTCGCGCCACACGCGGGCGGGGGCGGCTTCATCGCCAGAAGGGCCAGGGGCGTTGAGCAGTTTTTTGAGAAACGAGATTGGAAGGGTCATGGCTTTGTCCTTGTTTGTCCTTTTATTTACGAGATGAGGCAAACATACCCGTGCTACTGCCTTGCGTCAATTGAGCTTTGAGCCAAACAAACTGGGGTTGTAAGGCCAACATGGCGCGTTGGCGCAGGCTCACCATTTGTTCAAAGTCGCTCATGCGCAGGCGAATGATGGCGCGGTCGAACACTATCGTAACGACATCGCCGGAGGCGAAGGGCGAGATGTGCATGAGTTGCCCGCGTTATTCGCGAGCAACGGCTGGCGTTGATATTGGCTGAGTTGCAAAAGGGTGATAGTGCGATGCACTGACCTCTTTGACCGCGCCTAACCCAAACCTAAACCCTGGTTAACTTCACACGTTTCCGTCGGTGGTTGCCCGCGCGGTTGGGCCGCTCTATGCTGGCACCTGAATAAAAAACGAATGAGGCCGTGCTGATTCTTGCAGGAGCCGCACGACCTCATTCATACCCCTCGGTTAAAAGGAGTTTTTGAATGATACGCAGAATTTCGTCCGGTCGGCAGATGTCTCGTCGGCGGTTTTTGGTGGGCGCGGGTGCGGCCAGTGCCGCTTTATTGAGTGCGTGTGTGGTGCAGCCTCCGCCCGCTGCTGCGCCATCCGCCCAAACAGCGCCACAAGCAACGAGCGCGACTACGGAACAAGCGGCCTTCCCCGTGAGCATTCCCCACAAGTTTGGCGCGACCGAAATTAAGGCCGAACCCAAGCGGGTGATTGCGCTGGGCTTTAGCGACCAAGACCCGATTTTGGCGTTGGGCGTAAAGCCGATTGCCACCCGCTTTTGGTGGGGCGATGACAAGATGGCAGCGTTTCCGTGGGCGACGGACGAATTAGGGGATGCCAAACCCGAAGTCCTCACCATGAGTGAGTTGAACTTCGAGAAGATTGCGGCGCTGAAGCCTGATTTGATTATTGCCACGTATGGCGGGCTTAAAGACAAGGAATACGAGACGCTGAGCAAGATTGCGCCGACAGTGGCGCAAGCGGGTGCGTACTTGGATTACGGCATGCCCTGGAACGAAGTGACGCTGACGATTGGCAAGGCGTTGGGGCGCGGGGCGCAAGCCAAGACGCTGGTGGCAGAGATTGAGTCGCGCTTTGCGGCGGTGCGGGCCAAGCACCCGGATTGGGCGGGCAAGAGCGTCATCATTGGTGCGCCGTTCGAGGACAAGTTTGGCTTTATGGCCTCGCAAGACCCGCGCTCGCGCTTCTTTGCGGCGCTGGGCTTTAAGGTGCCCGCCGAGTTCGACAAGATTGCGGGCGAGAGTTTTTATGGACAACTGAGTTCGGAACGGGTTGATCTGCTGAACACGGATTTGCTGGTGTTTCATCAGTTGCAGTGGGTGAAGGGCGGGCGAGCGGCCATTGAGGCCGACCCGCTGTTGAGCAAGTCCGAATCGCTGAAACAGAAGCGCGCCATCTTTTTGGAGGGGGTGCTGGACGATGCCTTTCAGTTTCAGAGTGTGCTGAGCTTGCCGCTGGTGTTGGACGAGGTGGTGCCGATGATTGAAGCGGCGATGGGCAGCAAGGCCCAAGCGAGTGCATCCACCAGCACGACGATGCGCGAGGTGACCGACGCAACGGGCGCGGTGGTACAAGTGCCTGCTAACCCGCAACGCATTGTGGTGCTGAGCGAGCAGGATTTGGATGGCGCACTGGCGCTGGGCGTTACGCCTGTCGGCTCGGTGAATGGGCGCGGGCAGCCGGGTTTGCCAGCCTATTTGGGCGAGAAGACAACTAGCATTGTTTCAATCGGAACGCTGGTCGAGCCATCGCTCGAAAAGATCGTGGCGCTCAAACCTGATCTGATTTTGGCAGGCTCGATGTTGGATCAGATTAAGGCCTTGTTGCCGGAGCTGAGCATGATTGCGCCCGTGGTTGCCACCCATAAGCCGACAGATGATTGGAAGACCGTGTTTAAGAGCGTGGCGGGCGTGTTGAACCAGGACGCAAAAGCGACGAGCTTCTTGGGCGAGTATGACGCACGGGTCAGCGGCATCAAAAAGCAACTGCCAGCCGGAAGTGCCAGCGAGGCCAACGTGGCGCGTTGGATGCCGCAAGGCCCGGTGGTGATGATGCCAACCACGTTCTCTAGCCGCGTGTTGGCCGATGTGGGCCTGACCCGCCCAGCCGCCGTGCAAGCGTTGGCAGGCAGCCACGGCGCACATACGGATCCATTAAGCCTTGAGAAGCTGAATGTGATGGACAGCGAGTGGCTGTTTTTGGGTGCGCTAAACACCGAGGGCATGACGGCTTTGGATGCAGCGATGAAAAACCCCTTGTTTCAAAAGCTGGGTGTTGTGCAGAAGAAGCACGTTGTAAATGTGGATGGCGCAGTGTGGACAAGTGTGGGCGGCCCGCTGGCTGCGCTGGTGGTGCTGAATGATGTGGAGAAGGCATTGAAGGTGTCATGAGTGACGACGCTGAATTCCCAGCCAAATTTGTAGCAGGCGTGGTGGCGCACATCAACCAAGACCATGCTGCCGAGATGCTGGCGGTTGCGCATGGCATTGCGGGGCAGGCCTGGGCAACCGAAGCCACGTTGCAACACGCCGACAAAAATGGGCTTGATTTGGCGCTGCGCGTTGGGGAGCGCGTAGAGATTGTGCGGGTGCCGTTTGCTGCGCCGTTGGTAAAGACGACACAGTTTCGGGTTGCCGTTATTGTGTTGATTCAGCAGGCGCATAAACGGCTGGGACAGGAGACACCTGAATAAAGTAGTTACTGGTCATTGGTCACTGGTCAATTGCAAATGACAAGTGACCAATGACCAGTGACCTTTTCACATGGAAACAAAAACAACGATTACCGTCGGCATCGCATTGATGTTGACTGCCGTGGCAAGCGCGGTGCTGACTGAGACCCAGAGCATCACGGCTTGGATTCCGCTGTTATTTGGGCTGCCCATTGCGGCAATGGGTGCAGTAGCAGCGTTAAAAGTGCGCCACCGTAAAAACGCCATGCACGTTGCGGCGGCGTTGGCGTTGCTGGGCACATTGGGCGGTGTGCGGGTGTTGCCCGGTTTGGGCGCAGTTGCCAGCGGCACCTTTGCCGGCAGTTGGGTTGCGTTAGGCGCACAGCTTGTGCTGTTGGTGCTGTGTGCAGCGCTGTTGGCTGTCTGCGTCCGCTCGTTTGTGGCGGCCAGACGCGCCCGCAAAGGGTAATTACCCAATATGACAAGCACTGACTTTGCGACCCCACGCGAGACCCATCCGCTAGACCAGACGCTGGCCCAATTGCGGGCGATGGGCGAGTGGTATGCGGCCTATGCCGGTGCGTGCGCTGCAACCAGCGCATGGTTGCCCGCCACCGAGATTGCCTGCGCTCATTCGCCCCAATGGCAAAAATACTTGGGCGAGAGCATTGCCCAGAGCGGGCTTACCGACAAACGCTTGCACGGCTACGGCTTGTTTAACGGACACACCTGGCTGATGACGACTGCGGCAGTGGCGTGTTACTTGCTGGACAGGCGCGTGCCCGATCTAAACCCAGCCCATGTGCGTTTTGGTGAAGTGCCGCATGATGGGCATAACCTGACCGTGTTGCGCTTTGCCCAGCCACACTTTTTTTGCCTGCCCACCGACCCGCACGCCCAGCACCCCGATGCAACTGTGTTGCAAGATGAGTCTGAACTGCGGGCGATGTTTCATCGGCAGATTGAAACGCATTACCCGCCCGTGATGCAAGCCCTATACGAGATGTCTGGCTATGGGCCAAAGGCGATGTGGGCGCAGACCTCGGACAACGTAATTAACGTGTTGGTTGGGCATGTGGAGCGCAGCGGGCAACACAGCCAGCTTGATGCGTTGCTGGCGCAATTTGCCAAAGTCGGTGGCTCGCCCCTCAACATGCGTAACGGCGTACTGTGCGTGATGCACAAGGACAAGACGAAACTGATGATTGACCGCGCCTCGTGTTGCAACTGGTATCGCTGGCCGGAGGCGAAGGGCGAGATGTGCATGAGTTGCCCGCGTTATTCGCGCGCGCAACGGCTGGCGTTGATGTTGGCTGAGTTGCAGAAGGGTGATAGTGCGATGCACTGACCTCTTTAACCCCGGCTAACCCAACCCTGAACACGGGTTAACTCCGCGCATTTCCATCGGTGCTTGCCCGCGCGGTTGGGCGGCTCTATCCTCACACCTGAATAAAAAACGAATGAGGCCGTGCTGATTCTTGCAGGAGCCGCACGACCTCATTCATACCTCTCGGTTAAAAGGAGTTTTTGAATGATACGCAGAATTTCGTCCGGTCGGCAGGTGTCTCGTCGGCGGTTTTTGGTGGGCGCGGGTGCGGCCAGTGCCGCTTTGTTGAGTGCGTGTGTGGTGCAACCTCCGCCCGCTGCTACCCCATCAGCCCAAGCCGAACGGGCCGCAACACCGCTGGCTGCTGCACCAACAACTGCACCCGCCACATCGGCGCTAGACGTTGTATTCAAGAGGCAGGTTAGCGGCTACCCGGCCTACGACAACATTGCGTTGATTGACATACTGCAAGACAAAGGCAACACGCTAAGGGTGGCGCACAAATATGGCGAGATCGAAATCCCCAAAGCGCCCAAGCGACTTGTTGTGGATCATGGCTTGCTGGAGGTTTGCATCTCATTGGGCATTAAGCCGCTGGCTGCCGTTGTGTATGGCGAGGTGCCGGAGTTTGTGAAAGACAAACTAGATGGCATCGAAATTATTTCGGGTGGCGATGTGGTCAACATCGAGACGATTGCCGCGCTAAAGCCCGATCTGCTGATCGGCCAGTTTTACTTTGGTGGGTTCGACGAAGGCGTGTTTAAGAACTTCAGCAACATTGCGCCGACGGTGATCCTGCGCGAGTTGCCGCATTGGTCGCTGGTGACGCGCGACATGGCAAAGCTGTTGAGCAAGCAAACCGAGGCCGAAGCACTGTTTGCCGGTTACACCCAGAAGCTGGACGCGGCGCAGGCGCAAATGCAACCGGTGGTGGGGGATGGCACAGTCGCCATGCTGCAAGTGCTGCCAGAGAATTTTTATCTGACTGGCCCAGGTGCTGAATCCAATGGCAAGTTTTTGCCCGCCTATTTCGGCACGTTTTTGTATCGAGATTTGGGCTTCAAGCCCGCGCCAATTATTACCAAGCTCGTAGGCAAGCAAGAGGTGGTCGAGTTCTCGTTTGAGAAGCTGCCAGAGATTGATGCCGATGTATTGCTGGTGGTGCCCACCAGCCGTCCAGGCAGCGTCATTCAAGAGCAGGAGATTTACAAGAAGCTGACAGGCAGCCCGTTGTTCAAAGCTATCCCCGCGGTAAAAGCGGGCAAATCGTTTGAGCTTGGGCCTGTGCCGGAGAGCTACTTTGCCACGCTGGATTTTGTGGCGCGGCTGGCCGAGATGATGACGAAGAAAGCGTAGATGGGTCATGGGTCATTTGTAAGTGACCAATGACCCATGACTCATGACTCATGACCACCTTAACCGCCACCCCCCGCCCTGCACAACTCAAAAAAGACAGCCGCGCCCTGCGCCTCATTCGTTCGCGCCCGGCCTTGCTGCTGGGCATGGGCCTGTTGCTGATGGGGCTTGTGTTTGCCGCCATGAGCAGCATTGCTTTTGGTGCCGCCGACATAGGTTTACAAACCGTGTTGCAAGCGGTGTTTGTGTTTGATGAAAACAACACCCAGCACTTAATCATTCGCACCTTGCGCGTGCCGCGTGCGGCGGTGGCCGTGCTGGTCGGTGCGTCGTTGGCGGTGGCAGGCGCCGTGATGCAAGGCTGGACGCGCAACCCAATGGCCGACACGGGCATTCTGGGCATCGAGACCGGCGCGGCATTGGGTGTGGTGGCGGCAGTGTTTTTTCTCAAGATCGGCTCGTTGGCGCTGTATGCCTTGTTTGCGTTTGGTGGCGCAGCGGCCACGGCGGCGGCGGTGGTTGCGCTGGGCAGTGTTGGGCGGGGCGGCCCAACCCCGCTCAAAATTACAGTCGCGGGCGCGGCGCTTACGGCGTTGTTGTCGTCACTCACCACTGGTTTGCTGATTTTTAATCAGCGCACGTTGGAAGAAGTGCGTTTCTGGCTGGCGGGCAGCGTGGCTGGGCGCGATCTGGATTTGCTGGGGCAGGCGGCGCCGTATCTGCTCATCGGTTTGGTTATTGCGTTGGCGCTGGGCCGCCAGATCACCGCGCTGGCGCTGGGCGACGATGTGGCCAAAGGCCTAGGCCAAAACACGGCCTGGGTGAAATTGCTGAGCGCCATCGCTGTGGTGTTGCTGGCCGGGGCCAGCGTGGCGGTGGCTGGGCCAATTGGCTTTGTGGGCCTGGTGGTGCCACATGCGGTGCGCTTTGTGGTGGGGGTAGATTACCGCTGGGTGCTGCCGTATTCGGCATTAACAGGTGCCATCTTTTTGTTGCTGTGCGATGTGGCGGCGAGGCTAGTTGCCAAACCAACCGAGATGCCGTTGGGCATTATGACGGCGCTCATCGGTGGACCGTTTTTTATCTGGCTGGTTAGGTGGCGGGTGAAGAGGTAGCGCCGAACCCCCGACACCTAAAGGGGAGTCGTTGATTTTCGTTTCGAGTTCATCATTCATATCGAATTGATGAAGTTGTGAGGAAGGTCTACGACTCCCCTTTAGGGGTCGGGGGTTCGGTGTGTTGAATAACCAATGACTAATGACAACCCCTGGCTCACCCTGCGCACCTCCGCGCTGTCCTTCCGCATAGATCGCCGTGTTCCGCTCGTCCTGCTCATCGTCTTCCTGGCAACGCTCATCATCATGGTCATCAACATCGGCGTGGGCGAGTACCCCATCCCGCTGCTGGAGGTGGTGAAGACTGTGCTTAAAACAGGCGACTACAACAAAGACTATGACTTTATTGTGAACACGCTGCGGCTGCCGCGCATGTTGGTTGCGGTAGGGGTGGGGCTGGCGTTGGGAGTCAGCGGCGGCATCATGCAGGGCATTACGCGCAACCCGCTGGCCTCGCCGGACATCATGGGCATTAGCGCGGGGGCGGGGTTAACGGCGGTGGCGCTCATTGTGCTGGTCAAGGATGTGTCATCCGGCCTGATTCCGTTTGCCGCGTTTGCGGGCGCGGGCATCGTGGCGCTGCTCATCTATGGGCTGGCCTGGCGCAAAGGCGATTCGCCCATTCGCATGGTGTTGATCGGGATTGGATTGGCGGCCATTGCAGGTGCGGGCACCTCGTTTTTAATGACGTTTGGCGATGTATACGACGTGCAACGCGCATTAGTGTGGCTGACCGGCAGCGTGTATGCCCGCTCGTGGGGCGAGTTGAACGCGCTGTTGCCGTGGCTGATCGTGTTTGTGCCGTTGGCGCTGCTTCTGGCGCGGCACATCAACGTGTTGAACCTGAGTGAGGAGGTCGCCCTGTCGCTGGGCAGCCGAGTGGCGTTGCAGCGGGGCTTGCTTATTTTTACCAGCGTGGCATTGGCTGGGGCCAGCGTAGCTGCGGCGGGCACGGTTGGTTTTATTGGGTTGATGGCCCCACACATTGCTCGCAAATTAGTAGGTGTGCAACATGAGGGCCTGTTGCCTGTCTCTGGCGTAGTGGGCGGCTTTATTTTGGTGGCCGCAGATTTGGTGGGCCGCACTATTTTCGCGCCCATCGAGTTGCCCGCCGGTTTAGTTGTCGCCGTTGTCGGCGCACCGTTCTTTGTGTATTTGTTGATGTTGAGTAATAGACGATAACCCCATGCTTCACACCCAAAACTTAATTCTCAGTTACGACACGCTACCCATCATAGATATGCTGGATGTGCAGGTACCATTGGGCAAAATAACGGCGCTGGTGGGGCCGAATGGCTGCGGCAAAAGCACCTTGTTGCGCGGGCTGGCCCGGCTGCTAAAGCCCAAAGGCGGCAGCGTGCTGCTGGATGGCAAAGACATTCATGCGATTGCGACGCGCGAGTTGGCAAAGCGCATGGGCATTCTGCCGCAGGGGCCGGTTGCGCCCGAAGGCTTAACCGTGCGCGAGTTGGTGGCGCAAGGCCGCTACCCGCACCAAAGCTGGCTGAAACAGTGGCAAGCCGAGGACGAAGCGGCGGTGAACAAAGCCCTGACCATCACCAGCATGATTGAGTTAGCCGACCGCCCGGTAGATGCCCTGAGCGGCGGCCAACGCCAACGTGCGTGGATCGCCATGACGTTGGCCCAGGAGACCGAGATTATTCTGCTGGATGAGCCAACCACGTTTCTTGACCTCTCGCACCAGATTGAAGTGCTGAAATTATTGGAGCGATTGAACAAAGAAGAAAGCAGGACGATTGTGATGGTGGTGCATGACCTGAATCACGCCACGCGGCATGCCCAGCACATTATTGCTTTGCACAACGGCAAAATTGCGGCGGCGGGCGACCCAAAGCAAGTGGTGACCCACGCCCTCTTGCAAGAGGTGTTTCACGTTAAGGCCGACATTCTGCGTGACCCGCGCTTGGATGTGCCGATTTGCGTGCCGTATGAATTAGTTGAGTACTGACTAGGCTTGCTGCTACATCGCTACAATCGCGCTTGTGAAGAAAACAGATTGCTTACACACTTTTTTTCTGCTGATGGCGTGCGCATGTTTGGCAGCTTGCACTTCGGCCCAGGCACCCGCCATCAAACGGCCCCCGCTGCCACAGTTGGGCACATTTAATCCAGCAGCCGTCAAAGACGTCAACCTGAGCGATATGCCCATCGTGCCCGCCATCAGCGAAAACGCCAGACTGATTTACCAGAGCGCGCTAAAGGCAGGCAGTAACCCCAAAGCGTTTTCCAAGCTGGGCGATTGCATGACCGAGAACCCTTATTTTCTGGGGCCGTTTGGCGCGGGCCAGTTTGATTTGGGTGCGCACGCCAGTTTGAAAATCGTGTTGGATCAATTTGATGCAGACTCGTTCAGCCGCAAGGGCTATGCGGCGGCGGGTGGGTTTAACGTGGCCGGGCCGCTGGATTCGACCTGGAGCGACCCGCAAATTTGCAAAGGCGGTGAATCGCCACTGGCTTGCGAATACCGAGCGCACAAACCCAGCATCGCGCTCATCATGTTCGGCACCAACGATGTGAGCTACACCGAACCGGATGCCTACAACTTTTACTTGCGCACGATTGTGAGCCAAACCCTGGACGCCAGCGTGCTGCCCATGCTATCCACCTTCCCCACCCGCCCCGAAAACGCGGAGAAGTCGTTGTTGCTCAATCAGATCGCCATCAAAGTGGCCCAAGACTACGACCTGCCGCTGA
>JAYTNY010000795.1:0-10915 GCA_043748055.1 Roseobacter sp. | reverse complement strand
CCACGCCGTGTTCGCTGGCTTTGGCTTCAGCGCGGCTTAGATCTAAATCTGCGCAGGCCACAAGATCGAGGACGTCTAGTTTTTTGCTGGCTTGAAAATACACCTGGCTGATGTTGCCGCAGCCGATGATGCCAATTTTGATTTTTGAAGTCATAGGCCACTTTTAACATATTTTTGCATCTTCGGCTCTCTTCTCTACAATACGTCCAATACGTAATTAAATCTTTATTGAGGAGCAACACCTGCCACGAGGCAGGACAACTATGGTCAAGATTGTGACCGATTCCAACAGCGGCATTACACCGGAACTAGCGATCAAGCTAGGCATCGTGGGCAATGGCGCGTCTTACATCAATTTTGGTGATAAGAGTTACAAAGATACGGTTGAGCTGAGCAGCGAGAAGTTCTATGAGATGCTACGCACCCTGCCCGAGCTGCCCAAGACATCTGCGCCCTCCGTTGGTGACTTCGAGGAAATCTATTCGCGTTTGAAAGGCGAAGAGGTTGTGTCTATTCACCTCTCGCGCGCCCTCAGCGGCACCATTCAGGCCGCCGAGACAGCGGCGGGGTTGATGGAGGGCGATCCGCGCATCAGTGTGGTGGACACGCGCAGTATTAACGTGGGCCAGACGCTGTTGGTGCTGGAAGCACTGGAGATGGCGCAGGCAGGCCGGACTGCGGCAGAGATCAAGAGCCATATCGAATCGTTGGTGCCGCGCATGCGGCTGAACTTGGTGTTGGAGACATTGGAGAACCTCAAGCGCGGCGGGCGCATCAGCAGCGCCTCGGCGTTTATTGGCAACGTGCTGCAAATGCGGCCCATCTTGACCGTAAAAGACGGCAAGGTGGAACCGCTGGAGCGCGTGCGCACCCACAGCAAAGCGGTGGCGCGTTTGAAAGAAATTGCTTTGCAAGATTTAGCCGGGAAGACAAATCCAAAAGTGGCTTTCTTGCACACCAATGCTGTGGCGGCTGCCACTGTGTTTAAGAAGGAATTAAGCGAGCAACTGGGCTTGCAATATGATGCGCTGTTGTTGGAAGCTGGCCCCGCCGTAGCAACCCATACCGGGCCGGGTGCGGTGGGCCTGGCCTACATCGTTTAGTCCTTGCGTACAAAATCTCGTGTTGTAGAGACTCGGCGGCTGATTACAGCCAATGCAGCGCGTCTCTACAATCTGTTTCTCCATGAGGAGGCACGGTGCAATGCGCCCGTGCCTCTTTGTTTTAATTACAAACTATGCGTACCAAAATTGTTTGCACATTAGGCCCCTCAACCGATGACGAAGATGTCTTGCGTCGCATCATTCGCGCGGGTATGGATGTGGCGCGCATGAACTTCTCGCATGGCAAGCACGAGGATCATGCGCGGCGCATCGAAGCGGTGCGCCGCATTGCCGCAGAGGAGGGCGCGTTGGTCGCCATCATGGGCGATCTACAAGGCCCCAAGTTTCGGATAGGCACTGTGCCAACTGAAGGCGTAGCCCTGGTGAAAGGCACTGAAGTGATCTTGACACCCGATGCTGACCCAGATGCCAGTACGCAACCACAGCACATCCCGTTTTTGCACTTGGAAGTGATTGGCGCATGCAAGCCCGGCCAAAAATTATTGATTGACGACGGCGCGATGGTGCTGCAAGTACTCAGTGCGCCCGTGGCAGGCCGCTTGCGCTGCCAAGTCCTCATCGGTGGCACGCTCACCTCGCGCAAAGGGGTGAGCGCGCCCGGCACAAAGATTCCCGTGTCGCCCATCACCTTGAAAGACGACGACGATATTGAATTTGCAGTGAAGCAAAGCATGGACGCGATTGCGCTTTCGTTTGTGCAGCAGTCTTCGGATGTGCAGTTGTTGCGCGAACGCATTCACTCGCTAGGGGGCGATCAACTCATCGTCAGCAAGATCGAGAAGCCGCAGGCCATTGACGACCTGGGCCACATTATTCGCTGCAGCGATGTGGTGATGGTGGCGCGCGGTGATCTGGGTGTCGAGTCGTCGCCCGAAGAAGTGCCGTTCCACCAAAAGAGCATTATCAGAAATTGTTTGCAGGCCGGCGTGCCGGTGATTACGGCGACGCAGATGTTGCAGAGCATGATTCACGCTGCATCGCCCACACGGGCCGAGGCCAGCGATGTGGCCAACGCTGTGTTGGATGGCACCGATGCCGTGATGCTGAGCGCCGAGACCGCCAGCGGCGAATACCCGGTCGAAGCCGTAGAAGCGTTGGCGCGCATCGCCACAAAGGCCGAAGAGCATGCCATCGCCCGCGATGGCTTCTTTCAGCAAGCCGACTTTTTGCACGAGATGGCGATGCCCGCGCCCGACCACACCACGCAAGCCCTCACCGAAGCCGCCGTGCGCATCGCCCACGAGATCGCCGCCGCCGCCATTGTCTGCACCACCGCCAGCGGCTTCACCGCCCGCATGATGGCGCGCCACCGGCCTGATGTGCCCATCGTCGGCCTCACGCCCACTAAACGGGCGTATCAATACTCGGCATTTATTTGGGGTGTGCGCAGCGTGCTGGCCCCGCTGGTGATGACGAACGAGGAGATGTTTGAGGCCGCCGTGAACGCCGCCGTGGCGTTAGGCTTTGCGACACAGGATGACCACATCGTCATCACCGCAGGCGTGCCCATGGGCAGTGGCAGCGGCAAGACGAATTTGATCAAGGTGCATACCTGCTATTGATTGCTTGATCTGTTCATGGTAGCCGCAGGCTTTAGACTGCGTCCATATACAAGAAGCAATGACACAAGCCTTGTTTCTCAGTCGGCTAAAGTCATCACCACTGGTAAAGATGATGTGGTTTTTGTGTGGCAGGCCCGCCGCAACGGCGAATATTTGGCATTTGCGGCGGGCGTCGTTGTGGCAGGTGTGGGTGGATAGGTGGGCGGTGCGTTGGTGCAGGGCGTGTTTTGTCTAACTTACTTGGAGCATCTATTATTTGGATGGATATAGGTTTAGCTCTAGTTGTCCAGATATATCCTCATCGACTTGGTGCTCTTCAGCCTGATTCTGTAGGTCACCTAAGTTAATGTTGTCTTGTTTCTTGTTAGGCAAAGAATTGATTTGATTACTTGCCAGCACATAGTAACTGCCAACTCCTCCGAGTCCTTCTATTTTGAGCAAACCATCTTCCGTCATTTTGCGTAGAAGCCAGCCAGCTTGTGATGCATTTATTTGGCACATCTTTGCTGTATCTCGACGAGTAATCTTGCCATATGCTCCTACATATTCAACTATCATCGCACGCATTCGGACTCTATCTATTCCCCGTCTTCTAACATACGCTTCCGGCTTACCGATTTTGCGGTACATCGAAGCGCTTAACATGTACTCGTGACGCCGATATCCCTTTATCTTTTCAACAAGACCATCATCAGTCAAATGTTCAAGGAGTTGGCGTGCCTCTCCTTCGCTTTTTTGGATGATGTTTGCTGCATCATTTGGAGTGAATTCTCGTTGGTGCCATAGCATATTTAGGAGCAAAAGCTCATCGACCCCAAATTCTCTACTTAATCGTTTTTCCTCTGATAAGACAACGGTAACGAACCCTACATCTGCCTTGCCTCCAGGCAAACGCAAACTTACAGATATTTCTGAGGTGCGGGAATAATCAGGAGGCAAATGGCCTGTCCGAATCTGTCCTGAATAGATTAGGCGAACGCCGCGCCCAGTTCTTTCTACAATCCCCAACCGCTTAAAAATGTCTGCAAGAAGTGGATTTCATAGTTCTATTACTAATTAATGCTGCTAAATGATTTGCTGAGCTATCTAAATGTTTTTGCGAAAGCCCCGTTACTGCTTCGTTATCTTCGACACCAATGAGCAGAACACCACCCTTTGAGTTTGAAAGACAAATAACAGCCTCTAGAAGATCGCTATCGGATATGGAATCGCGGTCGCTCTTGAACTCAAGAGTAAACGATTCGCCACCGGTAATCAATTCCTGGATAGATTCTTTTGATAAATGAGCCACGCTAGTCAAGATTCTGTATTGTTTGTATCAACAGAGATTCTCAGTCTGAAAAGCAAAATTTACTCTAACTCATCATCATTTTGTGGCCGGGTATAAGCGCCATTAGAGGTGTTGCGCTTGATGGACGGCTCAGCAGCCTCATCGCGTTGCGATGCTTTGGATGTCGCATTCTCTATCGCGCCGCCCACTTTGCCGAGCAGGTTACCCAGCTTGGCTTTGGCGGCTTGCGCGCTGGGCATGCCATCCAGCTTGGGCACCGAGATGGCCCTTTGCCCTGCTGCCGGAACCTGGCGTGTGGGCTGGATGGGTTGCGTAGGCAAGGGCATGCGCGGTTGTGTCGGTCGCTTTACATTCACGTTGGGCATTTCTGGGGTTTGCTCGGTGCCGCAATATGGGCATAGATCCCACGAGAGATGCACAGCGCGGCCACAGCCGTTGCAGGCGTTGCGCAGCTTGGTGTGGCAACTGGGGCAAAACTGCATGTCCTGGTCTACGCGGCGGCCACAGGTGGGGCAAAACTCCTGATGTTCGATGCTGGACAGCAATGATTCTTCTTCTAGCGCACGCACATAGGCCTCTTGCAACGTCTCGCGTGGGCGCAGCATGAAGTAGACGAGAATGCCCGCCACGGGCACCACTGCCACCAACACCGTCGCCAAAATTTGCACCAAAAAGTCTCGTGAGCGCGAGCGAATATCGCGGAAGGTCCACACTGTGATGCCGCCCACCAAAGCTGCGATGATGGCCCCGATGACGGCAGCGGCCGCAACGATCAGGTTGCTAATATTTTCGGTCATTTCGTCGAAGATTATACTTGCGCGTATGAATGGAGATTAGGGATTAGAGATTGGAGATTGACTTGGAATCCTCAATCTCCAATCCCTAATCTCGAATCTCTTAAACATGATCGAACCCACCCCTGCTATTACCCTGCCGCCCGAATACCTGCTGCGCATAGACGACACACCCGAAGGGGAGCGACCCCGCGAACGATTTATGAAAGTGGGGCCAACAGCGGCCTCGGCCCGCGAGTTGTTGGCCATTTTGCTGCGAATTGGGCCGCCGAACGTGGGCGTATTGCTGCTGGCCGAGGAGTTGTTGCAGCGCTTTGGTGGCCTAGCTGGTTTGGCGCGGGCCGATCTGCAAGATTTGCAGCAGGTGCATGGCATTGGCGAGGTGAAAGCCATCGAGATCAAAGCCGCGCTGGAGTTGGGCAAGCGCTTGGTGTTAAGCAACCCTGACCAGAAGCCTCTCATAAAAACACCCGCCGATGCCGCGCAGTTGTTGATGGCTGATATGGGCTTGCTAAACCAAGAAGAGGTGCGCACGCTGTTGTTGGATTCGCGCAACCGCGTTGTGTCGTCATCTATGATTTACCGAGGCACGCTGAACGCCGCCAACATGCGCGTGGGCGAGGTCTTTCGAGATGCCATCCGCCACAGCAGTGCCTCGCTCATCCTCGCCCACAATCACCCCTCTGGCGACCCATCGCCCTCTGCCGACGATGTGCTGGTGACCAGAGAATTGATTAAGGCGGGAAAATTATTAGACATCGAGGTCTTGGATCATTTGGTCATTGCGCAAAACCGCTATGTGAGTTTGAAAGAGCGGGGGTTGGGTTTTGAAGAGTAAGTCTGAAAGGCGAAAAACCACTGAGCAAATTCTTGCTTGTTGCCTTTTTGGTTTTGCCTTTTTGTTGCGCATCTATCACCTGGGCGCACAGAGCATTTGGTTCGATGAAGGCTGGAGCTGGCATTTAGCCACCCTGCCATTAGCCGACATGGCAACCACCACCGCTGGCGACCGCAGCCCGGTTTTGTATTACACCCTGTTGCATGGCTGGATTCAGCTTGCAGGCGCATCCGAATTTGCCATGCGCTATCTCTCGCTTATGGCAGATGTAATTACGGTCGCGTTGGTAATGGCCATGGCGAGGCTGTTAACAGGCAGGGCGCGAGAAATCTCCCCTTCTCCCCCCCTCTCCCCATCCCTCTTGGCTGGTTTGCTCTACACCCTCAGCCCCCTTGCCGTCTTCTATGCCCAAGAAACACGGATGTACGCGCAAGTGGCGATGTTTTGCACAGCCTCGTCGTATGCGCTACTGCGCTGGCTACAGCAAACCCACGAGGACAAACCAGGTTTCTTTAAGAAACCTGGTTTGTCCTCGCGCTGGCTTGTGGCCTCGGCCATCTGTCTTGCACTCGCCATTCACTCGCATTACTACGCCGTATTTTTACTGCCTGCTCATGCACTCATCGTGCTAGTTGCTGTGTTTGCTCGTCACTCGTTTCTTCGTTGGTGCATTGCTGCCGCCTGCGTTGTGTTGTCGGTGCTGCCCTGGCTGCTGTATGCGCGTGGCGGCTTTGCCTACGACGATGGTTTCACCTTTCCGCTGAACACCATCGATGGCCGTATGTGGGAATGGCTGCGCAGCTTTGTCAACGGTGGCTTTGGCTATGCCTTATCCGAAGGGTGGGGATGGACATTGCTTGTGGCTGTGGGTTTGGGGCTGATGGGGTTTGCGCTGGCCCGACGTGGGCGCGAGCTGGTTTGGTTGGCGGTGCTCATCGTTGTGCCATTGTTGGCGGCTACTATCGCTGTGCGTGTGGTCTATCCCTATCGCTCGGTTTTTCATCCGCGCTATCTCATCTATGTTGCGCCCATGCTTTGCATTGCATTGGCAAGTACGCGCCCCAATAGTCGCGGCCTGCGCTGGCTCTGCTTTCTACCTTTTGCCTTCTGCCTTTTTTTGTGGCTTCCCGCATTGCAAAGCTACTTCACCCAACCCAACTTAATTCGAGATGACTACCGCGCTGCCACACAGCATGTGGTTGAGGCGCTTGAACCAAGCGACGTAGCCGTGATGACCCGCGATAACTACGCCATTAACTATTACTGGCCCCCAGAAAAAGCCAACGCGTTGCTGGCTACCCCCCAAGGCTTGCACGGCGTGCTGACAGCCGATGGATTAAATAGGCTCGTGACGCAACTGCGAGCTACATCTCCCAACCGTGTGCGCCTGATGCTGTGGCAAGACAACGTGGTGGATGCGCAAAAATTATCTGAGAGCTTGCTGTGGGCCAATGGCTACCAGATCGGAGAGACCAACTTTGGGCAAATTCGCCTGCCGCTCTATCAAGTCAAGCAATCGCCCGTGCAGCCGCTCGCGTTCACCTCAACCAACCCAAACAGCCAAACCAACGCCCTGTTTGGCGATACACTTGCGCTGAAAGCATTTTGGATGCGTCGCTCGGCGTGGGCCAGCGATTGGTTTTACCTGGTGCTGGACTGGCAACCGCTGCAACCGTTGCCCAAAGACTACAAAGTCTTCGTGCATGTTTTAGATCAAGCGGGCCAAATCAAATTCCAAAAAGACAAACTGGCGATAGATGACCTGCGCCCCATGTCTCGCTGGAAGGTGGGTGAAGCGTTGCGCGACCCATACGCCATCGTCATCCCTGCCGATCTGCCCGTGGGCGAGTATCGCGTTGTTGTAGGCGTGTATGACCCAGACACCGGCCAAAGACTACTAACTTCAGCCGGCGATTCAATGAGCCTGGGAACCTTTCGTGTGATTTCAAGATAGCCAATCTGATGAGTAGATTTTCTCCCAGCCGGATTTATCCAGCTTCGCGCGGCATTGCCGAGTTTAGCCCTCGCCCGCTACAAGCCAAACTTGCAGCGTTCTTGCTTGTGCTGCTGCAAGCCTTCGCACTCGCGCACCCCGCCCACGCCAATCTCAAACAAGACGCCCTAGCCGAGATAAACCGCGCCCGCCTCACCAACGGCCTCGCGCCCTTCGCTTACAACTCTATTCTCGAAAAAGCCGCCCAGCGCCACAGCGATGATATGGCCCGCAACAGCTTTATTAGTGATGCCGGCAGCGACGACAGCACGGCTAAAGACCGCATGGTGAACGCGGGTTATACCGCCTGGTCTAACGACCGGCTGATCTGGGGTGAGAACCTGTATGCCGACGTCTCCGAATTTTCGGCGGCGCTCAACTTCATTTTGAACGACCCATCACAGGCCCGCATTTTGCTAAACCCGCGCTACCGCGAGATTGGCATTGGCGTGGGCACTGCCGACGGTGGCAAGCTGTATTGGACGTTACTCTATGGTGCGCAACCCAACGTGCTGCCCGTGTTTATTAACGATGGTGCTGCCGTGACCAATAACGCCACCGTCGCCGTGCGCCTCTCGCAAGAAGATGCCGTGGTAAACGGTGAGCCAAATGTGATTGGCCGGGTTCTGGATGTGCGCCTGAGCAGCAACGCCAGCTTTGCAGGCGCAAGCTGGCAACCCTGGCAGCCGCTGCTGGAATACAAGTTTGATACCAAGCCCGGCGTAAAAACCGTCTACGCCCAATACCGAGATGGGGCCGGGCGCACCACCAGCGCCGCTGCCAGCATCAGCTACGACCCCAACGCGTCAAATGCCATCGAGTCGCTCGGCCCTGGCGACATTCGGCCCAACGAGACGCCCACCGTCATCGTCACCCTCACGCCCGAGCCAACGCTGACGCTTTCGCCTGCACCCAACCTGCCAACGATTCTGCCGCTCAACGAGGCCACATCCACCGCCGTTGTCATTGGCGATTCTGGCGTTATCGTCGCGCCCGCTACCCAAGCCCCATCCCCTGTGCCACAAGCCACGCCCACCGCGCCCAGCCTGCAAAACATTCCCACCGCGTTTGTGGTGGACCTGGATGCGACGCAAGCTGCACTGGTCGTACAGCCCACACCCGAAAATCGCGCCTCGTCCATCATTGAATTCAGCGCCACCGAGACACCGGTTGTGCCCATTGCGCCGCGCAGCGCCTTGTCGCGTGTAGACATGGCGTTGCCGTCATGGTTGCTGCCTGGCTACCTCGTTGCGCAAACGGTGGTCATTTTGATTGGACTGTATGCGTTCTTCAAACGCCACTAGACGATGCACAGAAAGAATAAAAAGACAAATGCCACGCCGCACATCACAATCGAACAGGGATGGCGTATTTTGGCTACTGCTTGCGCCATCCTGCTGCTGGTTGGCCACTCGTTGCCCTGGGCTGCGCACACCACAGCAGCACTCACGCTCTCGGCCAACGATCTGGCTTTCTTCACTAACTTCACCCCCGGTGCAGGTATCTTCTTGAACGAGTGGTTTTACGTGCCGGTGTGGGTGGCAGCAGTGCTATTGGCGGCGGTTGGGCATGGGCTATCTCGGCCCAACCGAACGTTGCTGGCTGTGTTTGCATGGGGCGTGGCTTCGCTGGGGTTGCCACGTTATGAACAACTCATCAAATTCATCCGCACGCCGTTGCCAGCCTTGCGCGAATCGGATTTCGTACTGCAACTTGTCTTGACATTGGGTGTGATGGCGTTGGTGCTATGGCTGGTGCTCAAGCCATCCCAATACTTCAAACCCGGAATGCGAAGCATGGCAGGCTTTGCGCTGGTTGCTGTGTTGTGTCTGGTTCCACTCGTCGGCTACATTGCCATTCAGCCTTTTATCGCCGACCTTTATGGGGATTCCTATCGCTCTGCTCTGAGCATTGGGTATGGCTGGCGAATGACGTTTGTGGCCGATTTGCTGTTATGGGCCATGACCTTTGCTACAATCCTTAACGCTCGCTCTGCTCATCGAACCCCCACAAACCAACACCAAGCGCACTGATTAACGTACGTTAACGTACATGGACAGGCTCTGGTTTGTCCGTCCCGCAATTTTTCTGGAACAGCCATTAGGAGAACACTATGCAACCTGTGCGGCGTAACGCCCTTCGTCTGCCAAAGCTATTCACACTAGCCATTGTTTTTGCCCTGGTTCTTGCAGGCTGTGGCGCAACCAGCACACCGCTCAGTGCCTCCATCACCGAGCCAGTTGCCAACTCCACCTTCCAGGTCGGCGAGCCAATCACCATCTCCGGCAAAGCCAGCGGCACCGGCATCAAGATGCTCGATCTATATGTCAATACCACGCAACTGGCCCGCACCGATCAAGCCTCTGTTGATAACGAGTTCAACATCACATTAAAGTGGACGCCGGATGCCGGTGGCCCGGTGTATTTGCTAATTAAGGGCTTGAACGACAAAGGCGAGTCCATCGTGTCGTCCGATCCCGTGTTCATCACCATCGAAGGCCAGCCCACACCTGCCCCTGCGCCACCAACTGAGGTTCCTGCGCCGACGGCGGCCCCCATCCCAACCCAACCGCCGCCAGCCCCCGCAGCGGGCGCAGCACCCACCACCACAGCCGCCACAGATGCGGGCACGCCTGCTACGGCTGCACCTGCTGCAACGGGCGGCGCATCGGTGGTGCCCGTGGGCGATTTTGCCAACGTGCGCAAAGGCCCCGGCCTAACCTATGACGTGGTGGGCCAGCTCAAAGCCAGCCAGAGTGTGCCGGTGAAAGGCAAGAGCGATGACGGCGCGTGGTGGCAAGTCAGCTTCCAGGGTGCGCCTGAGGGCGTGGCCTGGGTCAACGGCCAGGTCGTCACATTTACGGGTGATGCCAGCAAAATTACCGTTGCCAAAGCTCCGCCTGCGCCCACTGCCGCGCCGGTTACGGTTGCCCCGCCCGCCGATGTGCAGATTGTGCCGATTGGGCCTACGGCGGCCCCGGTTGTTGCCCCAACACCTATTCCGGCAGCGGCAGCGTTGCCCTATGCCCAAAGCGTCAGCTTCGACCCACCGAATCCCGACTATGGCCTTTACAACGCAGGCCAGCAAGTAACCGTGCGCTGGAATATTCAGGGGGCCACCAGCGCTGCCATAGAAATTGTAGGTAAACCTGCGCCAGGTCTGTATCCCAACTGCCCAGGTGGCAATTCGGGTGCAGTCTCACCTGCGGCCAACCGCGTTCCCATCAGTTTGCCCGAGGGCAACTTCCCGTTCACGATTAACGCGAAGGGCTATTACGAGCTGACGATTTATGTGACGAAGGCCGATGGACAG